>SCQZ01000345.1 GCA_004299665.1 Jatrophihabitans sp. | reverse complement strand
AGAAGAACTCGATCTCGGGGTGCGTGTAGAAGGTGAACCCCAGGTCCGCGGCCTTCGTCATCGCCCGGCGCAGCACGTGGCGCGGGTCGGCCCACGACGGAGCGCCGTCCGGCATCTGGATGTCGCAGAACATCCGGGCCGAGTCCGCCGGCCGCCCGCCGGACTCGGGCAGCAACTGGAAGGTCGCCGGGTCCGGGCGGGCCAGCATGTCGGACTCGCTGGCCCGGGCGAAGCCCTCGATCGCCGACCCGTCGAACCCGATCCCCTCCTCGAAGGCACCGTCCAGTTCGGCCGGCGCCACCGACACCGACTTCAACGTTCCCAGCACGTCGGTGAACCACAGCCGCACGAAGCGGATCTGGCGCTCCTCGAGCGTGCGCAGCACGAACTCCTGTTGCCGGTCCACGGTGCTCCAGTCTGCAGGCCTGACGTTACGGGCAGGTTACCTGCGATCAGGTCCGTCGATCAGGTGCGCGGATCAGTGCAGCGCGCTCCCGGCGAGCCACTGGTCCCACGGCAGGCTCCAGTCGCCGCCCTGCCAGACCTGGACGTTGGGCGCGCCCGGGGCGCCCTTGACGACGACGGGGTCACCGACGAGGGAGTTCTGGAAGAACCACTGCGCGTCGGCCCGGTTCAGGTTCAGGCAGCCGTGCGACACGTCCAGGCCGTGGCTCTGCGCGTAGAGGGTCGTGTCCAGTTCGTGCAGGTAGATGCCGTCGACGCTGATCTTGGTGGCCCACGGGATGTTCTCGCAGGCGTAGCCACCCGGCGCGTTCGCCGGCAGGCCGTAGCTGTCCGAGCACATGCTCGCCGGGTTCTCGTGGCCGAGCACGGTGTAGCTGCCGTTGAGCGTGTAGAAGTTGATGTAGGCGCCGTTGACCGTGGTGCCGCCGTGCCTGCCCATCGCCGTGTTCATGGTGCGGACGACGTTCCCGGCCTGGTCGTACACCTTGATCCGGCCGGGGCCGGCGACGGTGTCGTCGGCAACGGTGACCTGCTTGCGCCCGATCGTGAACGAGACGCCCTCGTCGGACTGCCCGTACAGCCCGTTGCCGAGGTCCTGGCCGTAGACGTTCGCCTTCACGGTGACCTGGGTGCCGGGCTGGTAGTAGTTCTCCGGCCGCCAGTGCAGGTTCTGGCTGTCCAGCCAGTACCACGAGCCGGCCTGCGCCGGGGTGGTCGTGACCTGCAGCAGGCGCTCCGCGGCGGCGCGGTCCGGGATCGGCTCGTCGAAGTGAACGACGACGACCATCCCCACCCCGTACGTGCCGCCGTTGGCGATCGGCGTCCCGTACTCGGTGTTGAGGTACGGCATGGTCATGTTGCCCGGCGTCACCGTCGACACCGACATATTGGTGGTGGTCTGCCGCCCGGCGGCGTTCACCGCCGTCGCCGTGATGCTGTAGGTCTTCGAGTACCCCAGCGGCTCCGTGGTCTGCCAGCGCGCGCCGTCGTCGGCCATCGCACCGGTCACGACGGTGCCCTCGGGGTTGCGCATCACGACGTCGAGCAGCGAGCCGCCCGCGGCGGTCACGGTCACCGGCGTGATCGGGTCGACGGTCCGGCCCGCCTGCGGCGAGGTGATGGTGGTCGGGGGCACCGCGACCGGGCTCGGCGTCACGACGACCGTCACCGTCGGCCTGCCGTCGTGGCCGACCGGGGAGCCCCCCTGCCGCTGCGGCGCCCCGGTGCTGCAGGCGGCCAGGACCGTCAGCGCGGCGACGGCCACGGCGGCGATCCGCGCCACCGGCCCGGGTGTCCGGGGGCGCAGAGCCGTCCTCGTCCACTGCTGCCGTGCCACGTGCTCTCCGATCTCGCCCTGCCTGCCGTATCAGTATCACCGAGAGAACGTGACCGGCCCGGTAGCCGCGCATCACGATCTGCTCTCGATATGACAGACGCGCGGCGGACGGCCGGTGTCGCACCGGGCGGAGCCCGCGTCACCGCAGAGTGTGCCGGAGCCGGCCGACGACGCCGCCCGCCTCGCAGCCCGGGCACAGCCACGGCCGCGCCGGGCGCGAGACTGGAAGTATGACCGCCCCGGACGGACCGCTGCTGTGCCTCGCCCTCGCCCAGGTCGACAGCACGGTCGGCGACCTCGGCGGCAACGCGGCCCGGGTGATCGAGCAGACCGCCCGGGCCGCGGCGGCGGGCGCGCACCTGGTCGCGTTCCCGGAGATGATGCTGACCGGCTACCCGCCCGAGGACCTCGTGCTGCGGCCGTCGTTCCGCCGGGCAGGGCGCGCCGCACTGCAGGGCCTGGCCCGGGACCTGGCCGGTGCCGGGCTCGGCGACGTCGCCGTGGTGGTGGGTTACCTCGACGAGGACGCGGGAGCCCGCAACGCGGCGGCCTTCGTGCTCGGCGGCGCGGTCGTGGCGAGGTACTTCAAGCACCACCTGCCCAACTACGGGGTGTTCGACGAGCGCCGCTACTTCGTGCCGGGCGATCACCTGGTCGTGGTGCGCCACCGCGGCACGGACGTCGGCCTGGCCATCTGCGAGGACCTCTGGCAGGACGGCGGACCGTTCGCGGTCGCCCGCGCGGCCGGGGTCGACCTCATGGTCGTGATCAACGGCTCCCCGTACGAGCGGAACAAGGACGACGTGCGGTTGCCGCTGGTGCGCCGACGGGCGGCGGAGGCCGGGGCGACCGTCGCGTACGTCAACGCCGTCGGCGCGCAGGACGACCTCGTCTTCGACGGTGACTCGATGGTGGTGCGCGCCGACGGACAGGTCCTGATGCGTGCCCCGCAGTTCGCCGAGGGCCTGCACGTGCTCGACCTGGCCGTCGGCGCGACCGGCGACGGCACCGCACCGGTCCCGCAGGCCACCGTACCGGGGTGGCGCGTCGTGCGGCACGACACCGGGATCCGGGCCGACCCCACCGGCTCGGCACCCACCGACGGCACGGTGGCGGACCGTCTCGGGGACGAGGCGCAGGTCTGGGGCGCGCTCGTGCTCGGGCTGCGCGACTACGTCACCAAGAACGGCTTCTCGGCGGTACTGCTCGGCCTGTCCGGCGGCATCGATTCGGCGGTGTGCGCCGCCATCGCGGCCGACGCGATCGGCGGCGAGAACGTGTTCGGGGTCTCGATGCCCAGCGCGTACTCGTCGGACCACTCCCGCTCGGACGCCGCCGACCTGGCCGGCCGGATCGGGGCGCACTACCGCACGGTCCGGATCGGGCCGATGGTGGACGCCTTCGTCGAGCACCTGTCGCTGCAGGGCGTCGCCGAGGAGAACGTGCAGGCCCGGGTGCGCGGTACGACCCTCATGGGCATCTCGAACGGCGAGGGGCAACTGGTGCTCGCGACGGGCAACAAGAGCGAGTTGGCCGTCGGCTACTCGACCGTCTACGGCGACGCCGTCGGCGGATTCGCCCCGCTCAAGGACGTCCCCAAGACGCTGGTGTGGCAACTCGCGCGCTGGCGCAACGAACGCGCCGCGGCACGCAGCGAGGTGCCCCCCGTGCCGGAGAACTCGATCGACAAGGCACCGTCGGCGGAGTTGCGGCCGGGGCAACTGGACGCCGACTCGCTGCCGGACTACGCCGTCCTCGACCAGATCATCGAGCGGTACGTCGACGGCGACGAGGACATCGAGGCGATCGTCGCCGCGGGCTTCGAGGCCGACCTCGTCGCGCGGGTGGCACGGATGGTCGACGCGGCCGAGTGGAAGCGGCGCCAGTACCCGCCCGGCCCGAAGATCAGTTTCAAGTCCTTCGGCAAGGACCGCCGCCTGCCGATCACCAACCGGTGGCGCGAGCCGCGCGCGTGACCGATCTCATCCCCTAGAGACAAATCGGGCCGGTAGGCGCACCATGGTGCTGTCCACCACATGCCCGGGGACCGGTCAGCCGGCCTCGAGGAGAAGGAGTGAGGCACCATGCCCGACACCACCCTGTACGGCGGCATCACCTCTCGGCGGATCACGATCCGCGACCTGCAGGCGGCCAAGGAGCGCGGCGAACGCTGGCCGATGCTCACCGCCTACGACTACTCGACCGCCCGCGTCTTCGACGACGCCGGCATCCCGGTCCTGCTCGTCGGCGACTCGGCGGCGAACGTGGTGTACGGGTACGACACGACCCTGCCGGTCGGCGTCGACGAACTGGTCCCGCTGGTCCGCGCCGTCGTGCGGGGCACCAGGCGGGCGCTGGTCGTGGCCGACCTGCCGTTCGGCTCGTACCAGGCCTCGCCGGAGCAGGCGCTGCGGACGGCGGCGCGGTTCATGAAGGACGGCGGCGCGCAGGCGATCAAGCTCGAGGGCGGCCAGCGCGTCGCCTCGCAGGTGGAGGCGCTCGTCGCGGCCGGCGTCCCGGTGATGGCGCACCTGGGGCTGACGCCGCAGTCGGTCAACACGTTCGGCGGCTACCGCGTCCAGGGCCGCGGCGACGAGGCGGCGCACCGCCTGATCCAGGACGCCAAGACGCTGCAGCAGGCCGGCGCGTTCGCCGTCGTCCTGGAGGTCGTCCCGAGCGACGTCGCGGCGCAGGTGACGGCCGCGCTGCACATCCCGACCATCGGCATCGGGGCCGGGCCGTCCTGCGATGCCCAGGTGCTGGTGTGGCAGGACATGGCGGGGCTGCGCGACCCGGGGAGCAAGCCGGCCAAGTTCGTCAAGGAGTTCGCGGCCGTCGGGTCGGTGCTGCGCGAGGCGGCGACCCGGTTCGGCGAGGAGGTCCGCGGCGGCACCTACCCGTCGGCGGAGCACGAGTACCACTGATCCGGTACCACTGATCCGGGCTACTCGCGGGCGAAGCGGACCTCGCGCCGGGGAACGTCGGCCGACTCCAGGCGGACGCCGATCCGCCGCCCGACGGGCAGGTCCGCGCCGTCGCATCGGGCCCGGATGGGCGGGTCGTCGACCAGAACGGTGCCGGCGTGCTCCTCGGCATCGAGCACCAGCGCGCCGAACCGTTGGCCGACACGGTCGTGCAGCAGCCACGCCTCGGTGGCGCCCACGACCGCACGATCGGCCTCGTGGGCCCGGTGGTCGGCGGCGGCCATCGTCTCCGGGAGCCCGGCCAGCCGCTCGCGGACCCAGGACGGGACCTGCTGCCCCGCGCAGGCGGCGAGGCAGATCTCGCTGCCGTAGCGGTCCACCAGACGGCGCAGCGGTGCCGTGACGTGCGCGTACGGCGCCCCGATCCCGGCATGGGTCGTGCCGACGGGCGGCCGACCCTCCTCGAAGCTCGTGTAGCCGGCGCCGCGCAGCAGCGACGCGGCGTGCTCGAGCAGTGCCTTCGTGCTTCCCTTGCCGCGGTCCAGGCCTGCCAGGACGTCGCCCGGTTCTGCGGCCGCCGGCCATGCGATGCCGGCCGCCCGGGCGGCCCGCCGGATGCGGGCGAGCGCGTGCTCCTCCGGCGCGGGCACGGTGCGCAGGATGCCGACGCCGGCGTCGAGCATGATGCGCGCGGCACAGATGCCGGTCAGCAGGGAGATCTCGGCATTCCACTGCTCGACCGGCAGCGGCCTGCGCAGTTCGATCGTCCACCGGCCGTCGCCGTCGGGCACGACCTCCTGCTCCGGGATGTTCAGGTCGATCGCGTGGCGCTGCCGCGCGAGCCCAAGTCGCAACTCCCCGACCTCGGCCAGCAGCGCCACCGGTTCGGGCGGGCACCCCGCGTCGATCTGCCGCTGCAGCCCGGCGTAGTCGAGTTGGGCGGTGCTGCGCACCCGGGCCCGCCGGACCCGCACTTCGCCGGGGTTCCCGTCCCCGTCGAGCGAGATCAGCCACAGCACGGCGGGGCGCACCTGGCCGGGCAGCAGACTCGCCGCGCCCTCGCTGAGCACCGGCGGGTACAGCGGGACCCGCTCGTCGGGGAAGTACATCGTCTCGCCGCGCGCCTGGGCCTCGGTGTCGATCGCCGCCCCCGGTGCCACGAAGGCGGCGACGTCGGCGATGGCGTAGCAGACGCGATAGCCGTCGGCGGACCGGGCGAGGTGGAGGGCCTGGTCCAGGTCCTTGCTCCCGGACGGATCGACCGTCACGAACGGGATGTCGGTCGCGTCCACGACGGGCAGGTCCGCGTGGCGCGACGCGGCCTGCGCCTCTGCCAGGACCGGTGCAGCAAAATCGCCGGGCACCGCCAACTCCTGCCGGATTCCGGAGAAGTCGAGCGGCGCACCGGCGACTCTGTGCGAGGTCATCGCAGGTGGCGCGCAGTGATCAGCGCGCCGCCTTCTTGGCGGGGGCCTTCTTCGCCGCCGCCTTCTTCGCGGGGGCCTTCTTCGCCGCCGCCTTCTTGGCCGGGGCCTTCTTCGCCACCGCCTTCTTGGCCGGGGCCTTCTTGGCCGGGGCCTTCTTGGCGGGAGCCTTCTTCGCCACCGCCTTCTTGGCCGGAGCCTTCTTCGCGGGGGCCTTCTTGACCGCCGCCTTCTTGGCGGGAGCCTTCTTGGCCGGAGCCTTCTTCGCCACGGTCTTCTTGACCGCCGCCTTCTTGGCCGGAGCCTTCTTGGCGGGAGCCTTCTTCGCCACGGTCTTCTTGACCGCCGCCTTCTTGGCGGGCGCCTTCTTGGCCGCGGTCTTCTTGGCCGCTGCCTTCTTCGGTGCCGTCATTACGGGTGCCTCCTCGGCTGCGCGTTGACGAACTCACTGTTCGTTGCGATCAAGTGGACGATGCGAGGTGCCACCCCGTCAACCCGACACGCGGCGCATCGTCATCGACCGCGCGCTGTGACATATCGGTCGGGTATGTAACAGCAGGGTCGTCCGGCATGCTGAAACGCTTATGCAGCAAGTGTTTCTGCGACACACCGGCCATGACTGCATCAGGATGCAGGGCGGCGGACGAGTCGACCTGTAAGCCGGGTTCTGTTCCGGCGCTGACGCGCCGGAGACGGCCATCCATCTCGACCTGCCGTCGCCGGCAGGCTCTTGCGGTCCACCCGCAGGCTCGGGCGGGCCGCCCTCGATCGCCTGCGCGGATCGCGCGGTCGCCCGCGCGATCCTTCTCGACCTTGCTCCGGGTGGGGTTTACCGAGCCGGTGCGATCACTCGCACCGCTGGTGGTCTCTTACACCACCGTTTCACCCTTACCGCCGGGTCGCCCCGGCGGCGGTCTGTTTTCTGTGGCACTGTCCCGCGGGTCACCCCGGGTTGCTGTTGGCAACCACCCTGCCCTGTGGAGCCCGGACTTTCCTCGGCCGGCACCCGGGACCCGGATGCCGGACGCGGCCGCCCGGTCGGCTCGTCCGCCGCACGTCGATCGTCCCATCGCGCATGGGTACGGTGCAACGCGTGCACGGCGTGATCGCAGAGGCTGTTGGCGTCGTGCTCCTCGCGGCGAGCCTGGCCGTCGCCATCGCACGTCCGCGCGGCGCGAGCGAAGCCCTCGTCGCGGTGCCTGCGGCGATCCTGGTTGTCGCGACCGGCATCGTCCCCTCCTCCGAAGCCGTGCGGATCCTGCGGGAACTGGGGCCCACGGTCGGCTTCCTGGCCGCGGTGCTGGTGCTCGGCCGGCTCTGCGACGACGCAGGGGTGTTCCGCTACCTGGGCGGGTGGGCGGCACGCCTGGGCGCCGGTCGCCCGCGGCGGATGCTCACCGTGGTCGTCCTGCTCGCCGCGGCGGTGACGGCGGTCCTCACCCTGGACGCCACCGTCGTGCTCGTCACGCCGGTGGTCCTGGCAGCGACCGCGCGCGCCGGCGTCGAACCGACACCGCACGCGTACGCGTGCGCGCGTCTTGCGAACAGCGGTTCGCTGCTGCTTCCGGTGTCCAACCTGACCAACCTGCTCGCCTTCGGCGCGACCGGACTGTCGTTCGGCAGGTTCGCGGCGCTGATGGCGCTGCCGTGGGCGGTCGCCGTGGCCGGTGAGGGCATCGGGCTGCAGGCGTTCTTCGGTCGCGCCCTCGTGACCCGGCCCCGGCAGGACGGACCGGCCGCCGCTCCCTGCCCGCGTTACGCCCTCGGCGTGCTCGCCGCCACCGTCGCCGCGTTCGTCGTCTTCTCCACGCTGCACGTGGCGATCGCGTGGGCGGCGGTGGCGGGGTGTGTCCTGCTGCTGATCGGCGGCACGGGTGGGCGGCGGCGAGCCGTTCCGGTCCGGCACATCGTCCGCGCGGCCAATCCCGGCTTCTGCGCCTTCGTCTTCGCGATCGCCGTGGTGGTGGAGGCCGTCGCGCGTCACGGCCTGGGAACGGCGGTGCGCCACCTGCTGCCCGGCGGGCATTCGGTGCTCGCACTGCTCGGCGTCGCCGTCGTCGCCGCGGTCCTGGCGAACGCGGTCAACAACCTGCCCGCCACGCTCGTCCTGCTCCCGCTGGTCGCGGTCGATCCGCTGGCCACGGCGGCCATGCTGATCGGCGTGAACGTCGGTCCCAATGCCACCTACGCCGGCTCGCTGGCGACCCTGCTGTGGCGCCGAACGCTGCCGGCGACCCTGCGGCCGCGCCCGGGTGAGTTCCACCGCTTCGGGCTGCTCACGGTCGCGCCGATCCTGCTCGCCGCGACCGCCGCGCTGTGGGTCTCGGGCGCTTGGCTGGGGCTGCGGTGACGCCGAACGTACCGATCACGACGACAGGTGCGACGCGTCGTTGAACAGGGACATCCGCACGTCGCCGGTGTCGTAGTACTCCAGCACGGTGAGCGACGCCGGGTCGAGGTGGAGCCGGAACAGCGCACTCGCGGGGGCGTCGAGCGCCACCTGCACCAAGGTCTTGATCGGCGTGACGTGGGTGACGACGACCACGGTGCCGCCGGGATGCGCGGCCACCACCGCGTCCCGGCCCCGACGGACCCGCCGGGCCAGCGCGGCGAACGACTCACCGCCCGGGGGGGCCGACGCCGCGGACCCGGCCCAGGCCGACAGCTCGCCGGGGAACCGGTCGGCGACCTCGCGCATCGTCAGTCCCTCCCACGCGCCGAAGTCGAGTTCGGCGAAGTCGGGGCTCTCGGTGACCGCCAGGCCGAGTCCGGCGCCGACGAGGTCAGCGGTCTGTCGCGCCCGGCGCAGCGGAGAACTGACCACGGCGCCGACGTCCGTCCGCGTGGCCAGTCGCCGGGCCACGGCGGCCGCCTGCCGCTCCCCGGCCGCGTCCAGCGCGAGGTCGTTGCGGCCCGAGAAGCGCCGCTGGGCCGAGTGCTCCGTGGCGCCGTGGCGCACCAGCAGCAGGCGGGTGGGAGTTCCGCCCGGGGGCATCCAGTTCGGCGGCTGTTCGGCACGGGGATCGACACGAGGATCGGCACGGGTGTGGGCACGGGGCTCGGCGCGCGAGACCGGACGCCCGGCGGCGGCGTCCATCGCCTCGTTCGCCAGCCGGTCGGCATGCTTGTTCCGCTCGCGCGGCACCCACTCGAAGGTGACGGAGCCGAAGGAACGGACCAGCGCGGCGGCCTGTGCCGCCAGCGGGCGCATCGACGGGTGCTTGACCTGCCACCGCCCGGCCATCTGCTCGACGACCAGCCGGCTGTCCATGCGGACCTCGACCTGGGTCGCACCGAGGTCGCGCGCCGCGGTGAGCCCCGCGATCAGTCCGCTGTACTCGGCGACGTTGTTGGTGGTGACACCGAGGCTCGCGTTGCGCTCGGCGAGCAGTTCCCCCGAGCGCGCGTCGCGCACGACCGCGCCGTACCCGGCCGGCCCGGGGTTGCCCCGCGAACCCCCGTCGGCCTCGACGACGACGTGCCGGGGATTGCTCACAGCCCGGAGTCCGCCGTGCGGACCAGGATCCCCCGGCAGTTGTCGCAGCGCAGCACCGCCTCCGGTGCGGCGTGGCGGGCGGCCGCCAGCTCGCTGCCCGACAGTTCGATGTGGCACGCCCCGCAGCGGCGCTGGCGCAATGCCGACGCCCCGACGCCCCCGCCGTGCTCGCGGGCCTTCTCGTACAGGGCCAGCAGGTCCGGTGGGATCTCGGCGGCGACGGCGGACCGGTCACGGCGGCGCTGCTCGCCGGCCGCGTCGATCTCGGCGAAGGACGCGTCCCGTTCGGACTCGAGGGCGGCGCGCTCGGTCGCGAGGTCCTGCGCGCGCCCCCGCAGCCCGGCGACGGCCGCGTCCAGGTCCTCTCGTTGCTCCATCACCTCCAGGACCTCGTCCTCGAGCGTGCCGCGCCGGCGCCGCAGCGAGGCCAGCTCGTGCTGCAGTCCCTCGAGCTCCTTGGCGGGCAGCCCGCCCGCCTGCAGCCGCTGCTCGTCGCGTGCCTCCCGCGCGCGCACCGTCTCGACCTCCCGCTCCAGGCGTTGCTGCTCGGCCTCGACGTCGCCGAGCCGCGTCTCCGCGTCGACCACCTCGTGGTGCAGCTCGGCACCTTGCCGTTCGCGGCTCGCGAGCGCCGCGAGCTGTGGCAGCGTGGCCCGGCGGTGCGCCAGTTGCGCGAGTTCGGTGTCGGCGGCCTGCAGGTCGAGCAACCGCAGTTGGGCGGCGGGATCGGCGTTCACTGCGCTCCTGGCGGGACGTCGTCGGGGCGGACGTGCACCGTCCACGGATCGGTGACCGCCCGCGAGACGTGCACGTCCACCGTAGTGCCGAACCGGGTACGCAGCCGCTCGGCCAGCGCGTCGAGCCAGGGGGCCTCGGTGGCCCAGTGCGCGGCGTCGACCAGGGCCAGGCCGTCGCCGCGTTCGGTGACGGCCTCCACGACGAGATGGTGCTTGAGGTCCGCGGTGAGGAACGCGTCGGCCCCGGCGGCGCGCGCCTGCTCGACGAGCGACGCGCCGGACCCGCCGCACACCGCCACCGTGCGGACCGGGCGGTCGGGGTCCCCCGCCGCGCGCACGCCCCAGGCGGTCCGCGGCAGCACGCGCGCGGCGTGCGCCGTGAAGTCGCGCAGCGTCGTCACCGAGGGCAGCTCCCCCACGCGACCGGTTCCGCGGTGCCCGGTCAGCGGCTGCTGCACCAGCAGGTCGAACGCCGGCTCCTCGTACGGGTGCGCCGCGCGCAGGGCGGCGACGACGGCGGCCTGCCGGCCCGCCGGCACGACCATCTCGACCCGCGTCTCGGCAACCTGCTCGGTCCGGCCGATCGCGCCGATCGCCGGGTGCGCACCGGAAAGGGGACGGAAGGTGCCGGTGCCGGCGGTGCTCCACGCGCAGCGGTCGTAGTCGCCGATCGCCCCGGCCCCGGCCGCCGCGAGCGCGTCGATCAGCCCGTCCGCATCCTGCTGCGGGACAAAGACGACGAGCTTGCTCATCGGCGGTTGCCGCTGCGGGTCCAGCGGTTCGCAGCCGTTCAGGCCGAGCGCGTCCGCCAGCGCGTCCGACACACCGGGGCTCGCGACGTCGGCGTTGGTGTGGATCACCAGGTGCGCTGCGCCGCCGCGGATCATCCGGTGCACCAGCGCGCCCTTCGGCTCGCCCGCGGCGACACCGTGCACCCCGGTGAGCAGCAGGGGATGGTGGGTCACGAGCAGTTGGGCGCCGAGCGCCAGCGCCTCGGCCACCGTGGCGGGCACCGCGTCGACGGCGAGCAGGACCCGTCGCACGACCTCGTCCGGGTCTCCGCAGACCAGGCCGACCGCGTCCCACGGCTCGGCCCAGTCGGGGTCGAACCACCCGTCGAGGACCTCCGTGACCTCCCGCACCAGCACATCGGCAACCTACCCCGCCGTGGCATGGCACCCTGGACAGCGACGGGAGGGCACGACGTGCCCGATGGGAGGTGGCGCGGTGCTCGCACTGGACGGCCTGGCCGGCCTCGTGATGATCGGGTTGTGGATCTTCTGCATCATCGATGTCATCACGACGCCGGAGGGAGCCTGCCGCAACCTGCCCAAGATCGTGTGGCTGTTGATCGTCGTCCTGCTGGCGGTGCCGGGCTCGATCGTCTGGCTGATCGCGGGGCGGCCCTGGAACGCCGCCGGGACCGCCGGAACGCCGGGCCGAGCCTCTACCCGGCTGCCCGCCCGGCCCGCGCGCCGGGCGAACCCGCCGGTCGCACCGGACGACGACGAGGAGTTCCTGGCGGGGCTACGGGCCCGGGCCGAGGAGCAGCGGCGCCGTGCCCGCGAGCAGCAGCAGGGCGACCAGGACGGCGGGCACCCGGCCGGTTGAGGCGGCGTCGCCTCACGGTCCGGGGGTCTGGATTCCCTCGGCGGTGGTGCAGGTACGCCCGTCGGCGACCTGCTGCGGAGCCAGGTAGATGGTGCTTGCGGTGACGTCGCCCGCGCCCGCCGCGACGTCCGCGGCCGAGCCCGCCGCGATCTGGAAGCGCACCACCTTCGTGAACTGGCAGTCCGCCGCCACCGACTCGATGCTGAACTGGATCGGTGCGGGCTTGTAGTCGACGCCGACCTCCTTGAGGCCGCCGGCGCCGGTCGAGCCCTCGACGAGATCGATCACCGGACCGGCCTGGATCTCGCGGCTGGGGTTCTGGTGGTGGGTGTGGCCGGAGTTCACCTGGCGGACCCGGCCCGGCAGGTCCTTGATCAGTTGGGCGGCGGCGGCCGGCTCGTGCGTCATGAGGATGTCGAACTTCTCGTCCCGCGGCAGGCCGGCGACGGCGGAGTCGATCGCGGCCTGCTCGAGCTTGTCGGTCTCCGCGTCCACGTCCGAACCGAACAGGCCGGCGGCGCCGTACACGCGCGGGTCGGGCACGCCGCCGATGCGCAGCCCGTACGCGCGCAGCGAGCCCAGCGCCACCTCGTAGCCGCTGCCGGTCCCGGTCTTGGAGCCGAGTACGTACACACCCGGGATGCCCGCCATGATCGCCTCGGTGACCGGGGAGTCGTGGTTGCCCGCCACCCACAGCATCGGCGCGAGCCTGGTCACCGACTCGATCTCGGCGCGATAGGTGGGGGTGATCTCGGCCGCGGTGCCGAACTGCGACTCGTCGCCGGTGTTGATGATCAACGAGACGCCGAAGTTCCGGACGTAGTCGCGCACCAGCGGGTAGGTCGCGGCCAGGTGCATGTCGGAGATCATCATGATGTTGAAGGACGTGGCAGGTGCGCGGGTGCTGT
>SCQZ01000037.1 GCA_004299665.1 Jatrophihabitans sp. | reverse complement strand
GGCGCGTCGGTCGGGGCCGAAGACACACTGGGCGTAGAAGTCGCCGATCGCAGCCAGGAGGTGGTGTTCGCCGAGGTAGACGGTGGCCGGGTGCCCGGTGTGCTTGTCGGGGCGGCCGCGGTTGTTCGCTTTCGGCCAGCACAGGTAGTAGACGTCTTGCCACGAGGAGGGCCGCCGAACATGCGCCGCCCACAGCCGCAGAACACCATGCCGCGCAACAGGTAGGTGCGCCGCGCCGCCGGATGCCGGCTCACATCGTGGCCGGCGCGGGAGCCCATCCGCGCCCGACTGGTGGCGGCGAGGGCGTCGAACATCCACTTCGGGATCAGCGGCTCGTGGACCGGCTGCGCCGACCACACCCACAACCGCGGATCGTTGACCTGCCCGTGCCGGGAACGGGAGGCGCGACGGTTGTAGACCTGGTAGCCGGTGTACTTCGGGTTGTGCAGGATGTCGGCCACGCTGGTCTTGGACCAGGCGCCGCGGGCGCGGCGGCCACCCGGCGGTTCGGGCGGCGGGTAGGCGTCGAGGTCGGCGTTGAGGCGTTCGACGATCGCGGCGTAGCCCAGTTGGTCGTGATGCCGCCAGGTGGCGATCTGGGTGACCGTCTCGGCTTTCTTGCCGTCCGGTTCCAGGCGGGTCTTGGTCGCGCCGTGCGCGGCCTTCGCGGGGTTGGGGTGACACGCCCTCCTCGACTACGAACTGGTGGACGTGCTGCGCAAGTGCATCCTGCTCGGCAGCGTGTAGGCCGTCCGTGCCGAGCAGTTCGACCCTTCGGCAGTGCTTGGCCGCAGGTGGGCACGTCTGACCGGTGACGGGCGACGTGTCCCCCTTTGAGCGCGTGCATGGTTCGGTGTGGAGGGTGCTCACGCTCTGGGTTGGCTGGGTGTGTCGGTGGTGTTGCCGATGTTGTGTCGCAGGTGGATTTCGGGCAGCAGCCAGGTGAGGGCGAAGGCGACGACTGCGATGGGGACCGCGACGAGGAAGACGGTGCCGATGGTGGAGGCGTAGGCGTCGGCGACGGCGTGGTGGACGGCGGGGGTGACGTGGGCGAGCGCGCCGGGGGTGATGGTGGCGCCGAGTCCTTGGGGGGCGGGCAGGCCGTGGAGTTGTTCGGCGAGGCGGCTGCCGAGCAGGTTGGCGAAGATCGCGCCGAAGACGGCGGTGCCGATCGAGCCGCCGATCGAGCGGAAGAAGCTGGCGCCGGCGGTGGCGATGCCGATGTCGCGGTGTTCGACGCCGTTTTGCACTGCGATGACCAGGACTTGCATGACGCCGCCCATGCCGATGCCGGTGATGGCCATGTACGTGTACATGACGGCGTCGGAGGTGTCGGCGCCGACGGTGGACAGCAGGTACAGCCCGAGGGTCATGACGGCAGTGCCGACGACGGGGAACACCTTGTAGCGGCCCCAGCGGGTGATCAGTAGCCCGGAGATGGTCGAGGTCATGATCAGCCCGGCCATCAGCGGCAGCAACTGCAGGCCGGAGTCGGTGGGGTCGGCGCCTTTGGCGACCTGC
>SCQZ01000344.1 GCA_004299665.1 Jatrophihabitans sp. | reverse complement strand
GTCTGAGGGCACGACCGTCAGCGGGCGGCCCGGCGGACACGCCGGGCCGCCCGCTCGGCTTTGCGGGCCCGGGTGCGCCGCGCACCCGATCATGGGCGTGAACGGAGTCGGGCCCGGCCGGGCGAGGAGGTGAGATGACCCAGTTCTCGCTGTTCGGCGCCGCCGCGACGGCCCCGGCGCTCGCAGACCTCGGGGGCATCCTGCTCGCCGGCGGGCACTGGGTCCGGGGCCGTGCCGACGACGTCACCTCCGACGTCACCGCCGGCGCCCCGGCCGGCGCCCGGACCACCGCGCGGCTGTCCGTCGTCGTCCGGGACGAGTGGCGGGCGCTCGCGCTGGCCGACGGGTTCGCCGACCGCGACCTCGCCGGGGACGCCCCGCAGCAGGCACCGACCGGCCTGACGGTGCGGACCGCCTTCGCGGCGAGCCTGGCGCCGCTCGCGGACGCCTGGACACGGGGTGCGAACGAGGCGCCTCCGGCCGGATTCATCCTCACCGCCGGGGGGCTGCGGCTGTGGGCGATCGCCGCCGGCCGGTACGACGAGGTGGGGTACCTGCTCGGCACCGCCCTGCCCGACGACGAGGTGCACCGGGTGGCCGGGGCCCAACTGGCCCGCCTCGGCCTCGCGGCGGTGTCGATCCACCGCGGTGGCGCGGGTTGGCGGGTCACCTCGGCCAGGCGGCTGCGCCGGTTGCACGAACTGCTCGGCCCCGCGCCGGAGGGTGGCGCGGGGAACTGGCCGCTGAGCGGCTGACGGGTCCCTTGCGCCCGTCCTGTACCGTCCGCGACGACACGGCCCGTGGCGAACCGGAGAGGAGGGGGCGTGGCAGGCACCAAACTCGTGATCGTGGAATCGCCGGCCAAGGCGAAGACGATCGGCGGGTATCTCGGCAAGGGATACGTGGTCGAGGCGTCCATCGGTCACATCCGCGACCTTCCCCGCAACGCCGCGGACGTCCCCGCGAAGTACAAGGGGGAGCCGTGGGCCCGGCTGGGCGTCGACACCGACCACGACTTCGAGCCCCTGTACGTCGTCAGCGCCGACCGCCGGCAACAGGTCGGCAAGCTCAAGGCGCTGGTGAAGGACGCCGACGAGCTCTACCTGGCCACCGACGAGGACCGCGAGGGTGAGGCCATCGCGTGGCACCTCGTGCAGACCCTGCAACCCAAGGTGCCGATCCGGCGCATGGTCTTCCACGAGATCACCCCGGGCGCGATCGCGGCGGCCGTCGCGAACCCCCGCGAGATCGACGAGCACCTCGTGGACGCCCAGGAGACCCGGCGCATCCTGGACCGTCTCTACGGCTACGAGGTCAGCCCGGTCCTGTGGAAGAAGGTGCTGCCCAAGCTCTCCGCGGGCCGGGTGCAGTCCGTCGCCACGCGGATCGTCGTCGAGCGCGAGCGGGCACGGATGGCCTTCCGCAGCGCCGAGTACTGGGACGTCGCCGGCACCTTCGCCAAGGGCAGTCCCGGGGCCGGGGAACCTGCCACCTTCACCGCCGGCCTGGTCGCGGTGGACGACGTGCGGGTGGCCAGCGGCCGGGACTTCGACGCGGCCACCGGCCGGGCCCGCGGCGACGTGCTGCACCTGGACGAGGCCGGGGCGCGCGGGCTGGCGGCGCGGCTGGCCGATCGCCCCTTCGCGGTCACCGGCGTCGAGGAGAAGCCGTACCGGCGCCGGCCGTACCCGCCGTTCATGACCTCGACGCTGCAGCAGGAGGCCGGGCGCAAGCTGCGCTGGTCCAGCGCTGTGACGATGCGGGTTGCCCAGAAGCTGTACGAGAACGGCTTCATCACCTACATGCGCACCGACTCGACGAACCTGTCCGAGACGGCGCTGGCCGCGGCCCGGGCCCAGGCGCGCGAGCTGTACGGCGACGCGTACGTCCCGGCCGAGCCGCGCGTCTACTCGCGCAAGGTCAAGAACGCGCAGGAGGCGCACGAGGCGATCCGGCCCGCCAGTGGGGGCGTAGCCGGCGGGGGAGACACGTTCCGCACGCCGGGCGAGGCGCGGGGCCACCTCACCGCGGACGAGTTCCGCCTCTACGAGCTGATCTGGCAGCGCACCCTGGCCTCGCAGATGGCCGACGCGGTGGGCACGACCGTCACCGTGCGGCTGTCCGGCGAGTCCGCCGCCGGCGAGAAGGCCGACTTCGCCACCTCCGGGCGCACCATCACCTTCGCGGGCTTCCTCAAGGCGTACGTCGAGGACACCGACGAGCAGTCGGAGAAGGACGACGCGGTCAAGCAACTGCCGCACCTGACCCGCGGCGAGGCGCTCGACGGCCGGGAGTTCGCCGCGGAGGCGCACAGCACCCAGCCGCCCGCGCGGTACACCGAACCGTCGCTGGTCAAGGCGCTGGAGGAACTCGGCGTCGGACGGCCCTCGACCTACGCCTCGATCCTGCAGACGATCCAGGACCGCGGCTACGTCTGGAAGAAGGGCCCGGCGCTCGTCCCGTCGTGGACCGCGTTCGCCGTCGTGGGCCTGCTCGAGTCGCACTTCGGGCGCCTGGTCGACTACGGGTTCACCGCCTCCGTCGAGAACGACCTGGACGAGATCGCAGCGGGCGAGCGTTCCCGGGTGCAGTGGCTGCAGCGGTTCTACTTCGGCGACGCGAACGCGGCGGAGAACTCGCAGCGCATCTCCGCCCAGGGCGGGCTCAAGCGCCTGATCGCGGACCGGCTCGAGCAGATCGACGCGCGCGGCGTGAACTCGATCCCGCTGCCGGGCACCGACGCCGTGGTGCGCGTCGGGCGGTACGGGCCGTACCTCGAGCGGGCATCCGGGGACGGCGGCGAGCGCGCGTCCGTCCCGGAGGACCTGCCACCGGACGAGCTGACGTCGGAGCGGGTCGACGAGCTGCTCGCCGCGCCGTCCGGCGACCGCGTCCTGGGAACCGCCGCCGACGGCCGGGAGATCACCGCGAAGGCCGGGCGCTACGGGCCGTACGTCACCGACGGCGAGCGCACCGCCTCGCTGTTCAAGTCGATGGCACTGGACACGGTGTCGCTGGCCGACGCCGAGCGCCTGCTCACCCTGCCGCGCGTCGTCGGGACGATCGACGGCGAGGAGGTGACCGCGCAGAACGGCCGCTACGGCCCGTACCTGAAGCGCGGCACCGATTCGCGCTCGCTGGACAGCGAGGAGCAGCTGTTCACGGTCACGGCCGAGCAGGCCGCCGCCCTCTACGCGCAACCGAAGGTACGGGGGCGGCGCACCGCGGCGGCGGCGCCGCTGCGGGAGGTCGGGCCGGACCCCGTCAGCGGCAAACCGATCGTGGTCAAGGACGGTCGATTCGGGCCGTATGTCACCGACGGGGAGACGAACGCCTCGCTGCGCAAGGGCGACTCGGTCGAGGAGATCACCGTCGACCGCGCCGCCGAGCTGCTGGCCGAGCGCCGGGCGCGGGGGCCGGTGACGAAGGCGCCGCGCAAGGCCCCGGCGAAGCGGGCGCCCGCGAAGAAGGCGGCGGCCAAGAAGGCGCCCGCGAAGAAGGTGGCGGCGAAGTAACGCGTCGCCGTGGATCTTCCTGCACCTGACGCGCCATGGCGCGTGCCGCGCAGGGCGATCGCACGAGCTGGCAGCATGGATGCCGTGAGGGACGAGGTCGACGCCATCGTCGCCGCCTGGCGGCGCGAACGCCCCGACCTGGACGTCGAACCGCTGCAGGTGCTCTCGCGCATCGACCGGCTGGCAGCGGTGCTGGACGAGCGGCGGGCCGCGGCGTTCGTCGCCCACGACCTGCAACGCCACGAGTTCGACGTGCTGTCCTCGCTGCGCCGGGCCGGCGAGCCGTTCGAGCTGACCGCCGGCGAGCTCGCCGCCGCCACCCACGTCACCTCCGGGACCATGACCAGCCGCCTCGACCGCCTGGGCACCCGGGGTTTCCTCACCCGCAGCCCCGACCCGCGCGACGGCCGGCTGGTCCGGGTGCGGCTCACCGCGAGCGGCCGCGAGCGCGTCGACGCCGCGCTGGCCACGCTGCTCGACCGCGAGCGCGAGGTCCTGTCCGCGCTCGAGCCCGCGGACCGCGCCGCCGTCGCCGCGACGCTGCGCAGGCTGCTGGTGGCGGCCGGTGCGGTGCGGCGGCACTGACGGCCCGCACGATTAGGCTGAGCGCGTCCGGCCCGGCGACGAAGGGTTAGAGCAGCGATTTCCGACAACACCAGCGCGACCGCGTCGCCGGCCGCCGGCGTGTCGGCGACCGCCGCGATGCGTGGCGTGCTGCGTGTCACCGCCTTCCGCCGGCTGTGGTACTCCACCGCCCTGTCCAGCCTCGGCGACTGGCTCGGCCTGCTGGCGACTACCGCCATGGCGACCTCGCTGGCGCACGGCTACCAGGCGCAGAACTACGCGCTCGGCGGCGTGCTGGTCGTCAAGCTGCTGCCGGCGATCTTCCTCGGGCCGCTCGCCGGCGCCTTCGCCGACCGCTTCGACCGGCGCCGCACGATGATCGTCTCGGACTCGGTGCGGTTCTTGCTGTTCTTGTCGATCCCGCTGGCCCACCTGGTGGTCGACCGGGACAAGACGCTTGCCTGGCTGCTGATTGCCAGCTTCCTCATCGAGTGCGTCGGGCTGTTCTGGATGCCTGCCAAGGACGCGGCCGTCCCCAACCTGGTGCGGCGCAACCAGATCGAGGCCGCGAACCAGTTGAGCCTGATCACGACCTTCGGCATCACGCCGGTGCTCGGTGCCGGCCTGTTCTCCGTGCTGTCGCTGATCACCAACGTGCTCGCCCGTCACCTGGCCTTCTTCCAGACCCAGCCGGTGAACCTGGCGCTGTACCTGAACGCGGGTACGTTCCTCGTCGGCGCGGTCGTCGTGGTGTTCATCCCGGAGATCGGCGGGCACCGGGACGGCCGGGCGCCGGGTGACCAGCCCGGCATGTGGCAGTTGATCCGCGAGGGCGCGTCGTTCGTCCGCGCGTCCGGGCTCGTCGGGGGCCTGATCATCGGCCTGGTCGGGGCGTTCATCGCCGCCGGCGCGGTGATCGGCGCGGGGAAGATCTTCGTGACCAGCCTCGGCGGCGGGAACGCGGCGTACGGCGTGCTGTTCGGGGCGGTGTTCGTCGGGCTGGGCTCCGGCATGGGGTTCGGCCCGCGTATCGCGCGCGCCATGTCGCGGCGCCGGCTGTTCGGGCTGTCGATCGTCTTCGCCGCGGTGTGCCTGATCCTGGCCGCGCTGATGCCGCACGTGGTGCTGGCGACGATCTTCGTCGTGGGACTCGGCTTCGGCGCCGGCATCGCCTACCTGTGCGGCATGACGCTGATCGGGACCGACGTCGGCGACGAGATCCGTGGCCGGATCTTCGCGCTGCTGCAGTCGATGATCCGCGTCGTGCTCGTGCTGGCGCTGGCGGCCGTGCCGTTCGTCGTCGCGCAGGTCGGGCGCCGGACGCTGCACATCGGCAGCGTCGACTACGTCGTCGACGGAACCCGCTTCGTCCTGGTCGGCGGTGGCATCCTCGCCCTGCTGGCCGGACTGCTCGCGTACCGCAAGATGGACGACAGGCAGCAGATGTCGCTCTGGTCGGACTTCGTCTCGGCGCTGCGCGGTGACAGTTCGGCGCGACGGCGGCTGCGCAGCGGCGGGTTGTTCATCGCGTTCGAGGGTGGTGAGGGCGCCGGCAAGTCGACCCAGGTGCACCGGCTGGCGGCCTGGCTGCGCCAGAACGGGGCGCAGGTGGTGACCACGCACGAGCCGGGCGCCACCCCGGCGGGCAAGCAGGTGCGGGAGGTCCTGCTGCACAGCCCGCAGCCCCTCGCCCCGCGCGCGGAGGCGCTGCTGTTCGCGGCCGACCGCGCGCACCACGTCGAGACGGTGATCCGCCCGGCGCTGGACCTGGGCGACATCGTCATCACCGACCGGTACGTCGACTCGTCGCTGGCCTACCAGGGCGCCGGGCGTCGCCTGGCGATGGACGAGGTGCGGCGCATGTCGCGCTGGGCCACCGGTGGGCTGCGACCGGACCTGACCGTGCTGTTGGACGTGGCCCCGGGCGAGGGTCTGCGGCGGGCGCGGGCCCGGTCCGGCGGCGCCGACAAGCTGGAATCCGAGCCGATGGCGTTCCACGCGGCGGTGCGCGAGGCGTTCCGGGCGATGGCCGAGTCCGAGCCGCGCCGCTACCTGGTGCTGGACGCGACGCTGCCCGAGGAGGAGATCGCCCGCCGGGTCCGGGAGGCGGTCGAGCCCTTCCTCACCGCGCGGCGGCGGGCACGTCGGGCGTCGCGGTCCCGGCACGACGTGCCGGTGGTGCACCGATGACGGTGTGGGACGCCCTGGTGGGCCAGGACGACGCGGTGCGCGAACTGCGGCAGGCCGCGCGGGCGGCCGTCGACGTGGTCGCCGGCCGGGCGGTGCCGGCCGGCGCGGTGGCGCACGCCTGGCTGTTCACGGGCCCGCCCGGGTCGGGGCGCTCGGTCGCGGCGCGGGCGCTGGCCGCGGCGCTGCAGTGCGAGCGGGTCGACGACCCCGGCTGCGGCGAGTGCCCGGCCTGTCACACGGTGCTGGTCGGCACCCACCCGGACGTGCGGCTGGTGGCGCCGGAGGGGTTGTCGATCTCCGTGGGGGAGACCCGGGAGATCGTGCAGCGGGCGGCCCGCCTGCCGTTCTCGGGGCACTGGCAGGTGGTGATCATCGAGGACGCGGACCGGATGGGCGAGCGCGCGTCCAACGCCTTGCTCAAGGCGATCGAGGAGCCCTCCGCGCGCACGGTCTTTCTGCTGTGCACCCCCTCGGCCCACCCGGACGACATTCCCGGGACGATCCGCTCGCGGTGCCGGTCGGTGGTGCTGCGCACCCCGCCCGCGGAGGCGGTGACGGCGGTGCTGGCCGCCGAGGGCGTGGACGCCGCGACAGCGGCGTGGGCCGCGGCGGCCGGGCAGGGCCACGTGGGGGTCTCGCGCCGACTGGCCCGTGACCCGGACGCGCAGCAGCGGCGGGCCGCGGTGCTGGCCATCCCGGCCTCGCTGACCTCGATCGGGGCGTGCATGCGCGCCGCCGACCACCTCGTGTCCGCCGCGCGCGCGGAGGCCGCGGCGCGTTCGGCCGAACTCGACGCCGCCGAGACCGAGGCGATGCAGAACGCGCTCGGGATGGGTGCCACCGGCAAGGGTGTCGCCACCGCCACCCGGCGCGGCGCGGCGGTGCTCAAGGACCTGGAGAAGAGGCAGAAGTCGCGCGCGACGCGCACCGTCCGCGACGAGTTGGACCGTGCTCTGGTCGACCTCGCGGCGTTCTACCGCGACGTGCTGCTGGAGCAGGCCGGATCACCGGTGGGCCGTGCCCACCCGGACCTGGCAGCCGACGAGCGGGCCGTCGCGGCGCGGGTCTCCGCGGCCGGCGCGCTGCGGCGCCTCGACGCGGTGCTCGCCTGCCGCGAGGCGCTCGAGCTCAACGTGAAGCCGGAGATCGCCGTCGCGGCCCTGACCGCGCGGCTGCGCCTGCCCTGACGATCGCCGAACCTGCTCGTGACGGCGGGCGGGCGCTAGCGTGGGGGCCATGCCGATGATGTGCGCCGTGGCCTTCCAGCGGCACGGCCGGCTGTACTACGCCGACCCGGGGGCCCTGTCCCCGCAGGTCGGCGACCAGGTGCTGTTCCCGACGCAGGACGGCAACGAGGTCGCCGAGGTCGTGTGGCCGCCGGAGTTCGTCGGCGAGGAGGTCGGCACGCTACCGGTCCTGGCGGGAGCCGCCACCGCGCCGGACATCGCGGCCGCCGAGACCGCCCGCTCCAGGCGGGCGAGCGCACGCGTCGCGGCGCGCCGGCTGATCCGCGAGCACGGCCTGCCCATGAAGGTGAGCGGCGTCGACCACGTCAGCGCGACCAACGTGACGACGGTCTACTTCACCGCCCCGCAGCGGGTCGACTTCCGGGCCCTGGTCCGGGACCTGTCGGCCACCATGGACGGCAAGGTCGAACTGCGCCAGTTGTCGGCGCGCGACGAGGCGCGGCTGACCGGGGGGATCGGCTCGTGCGGGCGCGAACTGTGCTGCTCGACATTCCTGGTCGACTTCGAGCCGGTCAGCGTGCGGATGGCCAAGGACCAGAACCTGCCGGCCAACCCGATGCGGATCTCCGGTGCGTGTGGGCGGCTGATGTGCTGCCTGAAGTACGAGCACCCGCTGTACGAGCAGTTCGCCGCGGCGGCGCCCGGCGTCGGCGCCGAGGTGGAGACGCCGGACGGCACCGGCCGGGTCGTCAGGCACGACGTCCCGCGCGAGCAGGTGGTCGTGCGGATGAGCGCGGACGGGCGCACCAGCGCCTGCGCGCTCGCCTCGGTCTGTGGTAGTAGAAAGGCATTCGAGGCGCGGAGCCAAGGCGGCGCCGCCCCTGAGGATATGACCTCCTGAGCAATTCGTGCGGCTGCGCGACTTCGTGGCGGCCCAGGCGTGGTCAGGGGGCAGGAGCAGTCGAACGATTTGGCTCCGTGAACTTGAGCGTGGTGATATCGAACGTTTCGGTCATATTACCTGTGTTCGTCAGAGTCACGGTTGGTCCGGACCCGCTCACTACGCGCAGCGCGCCAGACGGATCCGGCGAAATGTAGTCGCCAACCAATCCTGACTCGTGCCACGTTCCAGGTGGCGTGAGTTGGAGCGCCCAGTTTGCTGGGCTTCGGGTGCGGTAGAGGGTGGTTCGGGGTGACTAATCGGGCGAGATAGCGTGCCGCGGTGGCCTC
>SCQZ01000343.1 GCA_004299665.1 Jatrophihabitans sp. | reverse complement strand
GGCCCCGACCGCCGCCGCACGGTCGGGGCCTGGTCCGGGCTCGGCGGCGTCGCCACCGCGATCGGGCCGGTCCTGGGCGGGTTCCTCGTCGGGCTCGCGCCGTGGGGTTGGCGTCTCGCGTTCCTGATCAACGTGCCCCTCGCGGTGCTGGTGGTGCTGCTGGCCGTCCGCACCGTGCCCGAGACCCGCGACGAGCAGGCCGACGCGCGGCCGGACGTGACCGGCGCGGTGCTCGCCGCCGCCGGCCTCGCGCTCGCCGTGTACGCGCTGACCGTCGGTCCGCAGCGCGGCTGGTCCGGCCCGGTCGTCGGGTGCCTGCTGGCGGGCCTGGCGCTGCTGATCGCCTTCCTGCTGACCGAGGCGCGCAGCAGCCACCCGATGATGCCGCTGGCGCTGTTCCGCGACCGGGACTTCAGCGGGGCGAACGCGGTGACCCTGGTCGTGTACGCGGCGCTGTCCGGCGCGCTTTTTCTGATCCCGGTGCAACTGCAGCGCGTCTCCGGGTTCAGCCCGGTCGAGGCCGGCAGCGCGTTGCTGCCGATCACCGTCGTCATGCTGCTGCTATCGGCGCGGATGGGACGTCTGGCCACCGGCATCGGCCCGCGGTTACCGATGACCGTCGGGCCGGTCGTCGCGGGGGCCGGGCTGGCGCTGCTCGTGCGGGTCGGTCCGCACGCGTCGTACGTCCTCGACCTGCTCCCGGCCCTGCTGGTGTTCTCGCTCGGCCTGTCGGCGACCGTCGCGCCGCTGACCGCCACCGTGCTCGCCGCCGCGCCGCACCGGCAGGCCGGCGTCGCGTCCGCGGTCAACAACGACATCGCGCGGGTGGCGGGCCTGCTGGCCGTCGCGGTCCTGCCCGGCCTCGCGGGCATCACGCCGTCCGCGTACGACGACGCAGCCCGGCTGTCGGCCGGCTTCCACCACGCGGTGCTCATCGCCGGAGCACTGTGCGCGTTCGGTGGGGTGCTGTCGTTCCTGACCATCAGGCGCCGGCCCGACCCGGCCGGGTCCGCCGCGGCCGACGCGCCGACGCCGCGCAGCGTGCCGACCCACTGTGCGATCAGCGCGCCGCCGGCGCCCGTGGACGGCTCGGCGACCGCCACGTCGTGAGCGCTGCGTCCGCACGCGCAGGACCGCGGCCTGCACGCATCGGCGGCCGATCCGATGACGCTGTTCGATCAGACGGTGGTCTGCGGCGCGTGCTCGACGATCGATGGTGCCGCCACCCACCTCGGTGCGCTCGAAGGCGAAGGCCCTGTGCGGATCGGCGACGGTGACGACCGGCGAGTTGGGCCAGTCCGGGATGCGGCCCGCGTGGTTGATCGCCTTGAAGCCCGCTGACCAGCGCGGTCAACATGTCCATCTGTGTCCGGCCGCGGACGCCGGCCGCAGCGGCGATGTCGCCGGCATGCGCGTAGAACTCGAGTGCGAGAGCGATCGAGGCCGGCGACGGCTCGAACCCTGGAATCGTGCGCTGAAACAGCAACTGGTGGCGCACGACGTCGTCACTGGAGAACCGCACGGCGTCGCAGACCAATCTGGCGAGCGCACGCCGAGGATCCTTGCGTTTGGTGCCGAGAAACGCGAGAAGCTGCAGTGGTTGTCAAGACTCGACGCTGCGCTCGGTGCGGTGGCTGTGTCGCGCGCGGCGAGCGGGCTCGGGGCTCTCCGGTGACATGGCACTGCGTCGTCGGATATACCGGTGACATGGCCAACAACAGCGTGACGGTGACCAGCGCCGCAGAACTCGCCGACGCGATCCGCGCAGGAACTCAGGAGATCGTGGTCGAGGGCACGATCAAAGGTTCCCCGTCCATCACCCTCCAGGAGGGCGTCACGCTGCGTGGTGGCGAGTTGGTCTTCGGCGCCAAGGGCGTGCGCTTGACCCGGAACAACACGCTGCGGGATATCACGATCACTACGACGCCCTACGAGGTGGCGGTCTACAACGACACCAG
>SCQZ01000342.1 GCA_004299665.1 Jatrophihabitans sp. | reverse complement strand
GGCGAGGCCTGCGCCACGACCGCGGCCAGGGCCTCGGCCTTCGGCGCGACGCTGTGGCCGGTAATGTCCTCGCTCTCGGCGACGTAGATCCGGGCCGCGCCGTACTCGGCCAGCCTGTCGCGCAGCGGCGCGGCCGTCCCGGGCGCACCGACGACGACGGCGGCCGGCTCACCGAGTTGGCGGGCGGCGGTGAGCAGTTCGAGGGTCGCCTTCTTCACCGTCCCGCCGGCGGCGTCGACCAGGACCAGTACCTCTGCCATGTGCTTGTTCTCCTGTTTCCGGGGCCGGCTCAGACGAGTTTCTTCGACGCGAGGAAGTCGGCGATCGCCACGCCGCCGTTGCCCTCGTCCTTGACCTTCTGCCCGGCCTGGCGCGGGGGCGCGTTCTCGAACGAGACGACCTGGCTCCATGCGTTGCTCAGGCCGACCTCGCCGGCATCGACACCCAGGTCGGCCAGCGACAGGACGTCGATGGGCTTGCTCTTGGCGGCCATGATGCCCTTGAAGGACGGGTACCGCGGCTCGTTGATCTTCTCCACGACGCTGATGACCGCGGGCGTCGCGCCCTGCACCCGGTCGTAGCCGGTGTCGGTGACCCGCTCGATCGTCACGGTGGCACCCTCGACGCTCACCTTGCGGGCCTGGGTCAACTGCGGCACCCCGAGCGCCTCCGCGACCAGTGCGGGCACGATCGCCGAGCGGGAGTCGGTCGCCTCGGAGCCGGCGACGACGACGTCCCACTCCAGCCGGGCGAGGGCCTTCGCGATGATCTTGGCGGTCGCGATCGCGTCCGAGCCGTGGATGGCCGCATCGCTGACGTGCACGGCCTTGTCGGCGCCCATCGACAACGCCTTGCGGATGGACTCGGTGGCGCGCTCGGGGCCGACCGTGAGGATCGTCACCTCACCGCCCTGGGCCTCCTTGAGCTGCAGCCCCTCCTCGATGGCGAACTCGTCGATGTAGTTGATCACGGGGTCGACGGACGCGCGGTCGAGGGTGTTGTCGGCGGGGTTGAGCCTGCGCTCGGCCTCGGTGTCGGGGACCTGCTTGACCAGCACCACGATGTTCATCGGCGTCCTCATCTGGGGTCGTGCACTGCTTCGGGGATCTGGCCGCACTCTACCCAAGCGCCCGCGACCGGACCGCGGCACTGTGCCCGAAGTTACTCGCCAGTAGCAGCTGGCGGACCCCCCACGGCTACGGTGGGCGCGTGCCGTCGACGCCGATCCCGCCGCTGGCGTTGACCGGGGAGCGGACCGTGCCGGGCATCGCGCACGAGAACTACTGGTTGCGCCGGCACGAGGCCGCCTACCGGCACGCGCTGCCACTGGCCCGCGGCCGGCGGGTCCTGGAGGTGGGCTGCGGTGAGGGGTACGGCACCGCGCTGCTCGCCGGCGTGGCCGACCGCGTCGTGGGGCTCGACTACGACGCGATCACGGTCGCGCACGCGGCCGCGGCCTACCCGCGGCCGCGGTTCGTGCGCGCGAACCTCGCGGCCCTGCCGGTACCCGGTGCCGCCGTCGACCTGGTCGCGACGCTGCAGGTGATCGAGCACGTGTGGGACCACCCGCAGTTCGTCCGCGAGTGCGCCCGGGTGCTGGTCCCGGGCGGGCGCCTGCTCGTCACCACGCCCAACCGGCTGACCTTCTCCCCGGACCGGCAGGTCCCGCTCAACCCGTTCCACACGAAGGAGTTCACCGCGACCGAGTTGTGCGGGCTGCTGGCACGCTGCGGCTTCGCGGTCGAGGCGGTGCTGGGCCTGCATCCCCGACCCCGGCTGCGCGGTCTGGACCGCGCGCACGGCGGCTCGCTGGTGGCCGCGCAGCTCGCGGCTCCCCCGGGCGACTGGTCGCCGCGGCTACGGCGCGACGTCGCGTCGGTCACCGCCGGCGACTTCGTCGTCGCCGGCACCGGCACGCACGACGTCGACGAGTCGCTCGACCTCCTCGTGCTGGCGCGGCGGCCGTCGTGATGCCGCGCGCAGCCCGCTCAGCGCCAGCGGCGCGCCGGCGGTGAGCGCGATCGTCGCGAGCACCAGCAGCACGCCCGCGTAATCGGTGGGCGCGCCGTCGGCGCCGGCGACGTACACCGCACCCCACCCCAGACAGCTCACCCTGATCGGCCCGCTGTATCCGGCCGTGAAGGAGGCGATGGCGTCCGTGGCGCGGGTGCTGCTCCCGAGGGCGCTCACGTCGAGCAGTTGCTCGCCGGTGTCCGGTGCCGACCACTGGCACTGCAGCCGGCCCGGGTCCACGCCGGCACGCTGCAGCGCCGCGACGCCGCCCGGCACCGCCAGCAGGTAGGAGCCGCCCTGGCGCACCGTCACGGCGGTGGGCGCCGCGTGCCCGGCGTAGGCGGCACTCTCGCCGGCGGCGGCGAGCCGGTAGCCACCCGCGCAGGCGAGGCCGAGGACGAGGAGGGTGGCGCCGACAGCACCGGCTCGGGGGGTTCGCGCAGTCGGCGCCACGGCGCGAGGGTAACGCGTCCCGGCCGTCCCGTCCCAGAGGCGAGCGGTCAGCCGACGTTGCGGAACGCCGGCCACACCGTCGCCCAGCCACCGCGGGGATCGCGACAGATCGCGACCGGCTCGCCCTGCTCCTCGTTGTCGACGCCCACACCGTTGTCGAGG
>SCQZ01000341.1 GCA_004299665.1 Jatrophihabitans sp. | reverse complement strand
GGCGCCGAGGGCGGCAAGCGCACGTTCCGCCGCAAGAGCGGCTGATCCACCCGCCACCCTGCGCGGCTGCGGCCGGGCCCGCGTACCCCCGGTCGGGCTCGAACCGACACTGGGACCCTTTTAAGGGGCCTGCCTCTGCCAATTGGGCTACGGGGGTGGCCCGATCAGTGTGCCAGCGACGGCGCCGGTGACCCGGGCGGCGCCGCCGATCAGCCGAGATCGGGCAGCCGGCGCAGTCCCGCCGCCTCCTCGAACTCGGCGCGCGGCGCCTGCACCTGCCCCAGCGAGACGACCTCCCGACTGAACAGGAGGGCACCGGTCCAGTCGGCGACGATGCGCACCTTGCGGTTGAAGGTCGGCATCCGCGACACGTGGTAGGTGCGGTGCATCCACCAGGCCGGGAAGCCGCGCAGCCGGACGCCGTAGACCTCGGCCACTCCCCGGTACAGGCCCAGCGAGGCGACCGAGCCGGCATAGGCGTGGCGGTAGTCGTGCAACGTCCCGCCGCGGACCGTGGCGAGGACGTTGGCCGCGAGCGTCCTGGCCTGCCGCACCGCGTGCTGCGCGCTGGGGCTGCAGGTCGCCGCCGGGTCGTCCTTCGTCAGGTCCGGCACGGCGGCACAGTCACCGGCGGCGAAGACCCCGTTCACACCCTTGACCGTCAGGTTCGCGTTGCAGGGCAGCCGCCCCTTGTCGTCGCGCGGCAGGTCGGTCTGCGCGAGGATCGGGTTGGCCTTGACCCCGGCCGTCCAGACGAGGGTGCCGGCCTCCATGGTCGTCCCGTCGGACAGGACGATCGTGCCGCCCGTCGCCGATTCCAGCCGGGTGTCCAGCCGGACGTCGATGCCGCGCTCGGTGAGCCGGTCGGCCGTGTACGCGGACAGCCGCACCGACACCTCCGGCATGATCCGGCCGGCCGCCTCGACCAGCACCCAGCGCATGTCCCCGGGGGCGATGGCATCGATGTAGCGGGTCGCGTAGCGGGCCATGTCCTCGAGTTCGGCCATCGCCTCGACGCCGGCGTAGCCGCCGCCGACGAAGACGAACGTCAGCGCCCTGCGGCGCAACTGCGGATCGTCCGTGGAGGCGGCGAGGTCCAGGCAGCTGAGCACGTGGTTGCGCAGGTAGATCGCCTCACCGATCGTCTTGAAGCCGATGCCGCACTCGGCGAGGCCCGGGACGGGCAGCAGCCGCGAGACCGAACCCGGGCAGACGACGAGCAGGTCGTAGCCGAGTTCGTACTCCTCGCCGCTGGAAGGCTGGACGGTCACGCACTTGCGGGCGTGGGTGATGGCGCTGACCGCTCCGGTGATCACCTGGCAGCGCCGCAGCACGCGGCGCAGCGGCACCACGACGTGGCGCGGCTCGACACTCCCGGCGGCCGCCTCGGGCAGGAACGGCTGGTAGGTCATGTTGGCCTGGGGTTCGACGACGGTGATCTGCGCCGCCCCGCGTGACAGCTTCTTCTGCAGACCCAGGGCGGTGTACATCCCGACGTACCCGCCGCCGACGATGACGATCCGCAGGGGCGATCCGGTCATGGACCCGACGCTACCGTCACCACCCCTGACCGACGCCCGCGCGCGGCCGGCCGGGGCCTCCCCTCCGCTGATCAGCGCGGCCGGGGCGGTGTCGGCGGTGCCGCCTACCATGAGGTGATGACGCTCACCCGGGAGCCCGTCCTGGCCGAGTTCGAGGCGCACCGACGCGAACTGTCCGGCTACTGCTACCGGATGCTCGGTTCCGCCGCGGACACCGACGACGCCGTCCAGGAGACGATGATCCGTTCCTGGCAGGCCGCCGACCGCTTCGAGGGGCGCTCCAGTGTGCGCTCGTGGCTGTACCGCATCGCGACCAACGTCTGCCTGGATATGCTGCGGGCCCGCAGACGCCGGGCCGCGCCGACCGAACTCGGGCCCGCGATGCCGCCGGTGCAGTCCTCGCTCACCGGCGTGCTTCCCGAGGGGTCGTGGGTGTCCCCGATCGCCGACGAGCGGGTGCTGCCGCCCGAGGCCGACCCCGCCGAGGTCTCCGAACTGCGCGAGAGCGTGCGACTGGCGTTCGTCGCCGCGCTGCAGCACCTCCCGCCGCGGCAGCGGGCCGTCCTGATCCTGTGCGAGGTGCTGCGCTGGCAGGCCGCCGAGGTCGCGGCGTTGCTGGACACCAGCGTCGCCGCGGTGAACAGCGCGCTGCAACGCGCGCGCACCACGCTGGCCGGCGCGCCGACCATGCTCCGGCCGGCGCTGGACCTGGACACCACCGATCTGCTCGAGCAGTACATCGCGGCGTTCGAGAGCTACGACATCGACCGGTTCGTGTCCCTGCTGCACGCGGACGCGGTCCAGTCCATGCCACCGTTCGCCATGTGGCTGCGCGGGCGCGAGGACATCGGCGCCTGGATGCGCGGCGTCGGCTCGGGTTGCGAGGGCTCGCGACTGCTGCCGGTGGCGGCGAACGGCTGCCCGGCCGTGGGCCAGTACCGGCGCGCGGACCAGGGCCGGCCGCACGACCCGGCGGCCACCGGGTACCTGCCGTGGGGCCTGCACGTCCTGGACGTGGTCGACGGGCAGATCGCGGAGATCCACACCTTCCTCGCCGGCCACGATGTGCCGGGCAGCGACCCCGGTCTGTTCGCACGCTTCGGGCTGCCGGCGCGGCTGCCGGCCTGACCCGGCCCGCCCCGTCGGACATAATCGAGTCCGTGCCCCGGTACGAGTTCCGCGCCCGCGGCTGCTGCGCATGACCGGCCCGGCGCCCGGGGCGACGTACACGCACGGCCACGCCGAGTCGGTGCTGCGCTCGCACCGGTGGCGCACGGCGCAGAACTCCGCCGCGTACCTGCTGCCGCACCTGCGGCCCGGCATGCGACTGCTGGATGTGGGCAGCGGTCCGGGCACGATCACCTGCGACCTGGCCGACCTCGTCGCGCCGGGGCGGGTGACCGCCCTGGAGCGCACCGCCGGCGCACTCGACCTCACCCGCGCGGAGGCACGGCGGCGCGAGATCACGAACATCGACTTCGCGGTCGGCGACGTCCACGCGCTGCAGATCCCCGACGCCTGCTTCGACGTCGTCCACGCCCACCAGGTGTTGCAGCACGTCGGAGACCCGGTGCGGGCACTGCGCGAGATGCGGCGCGTGGCCCGGCCCGGCGGCGTCGTCGCCGCCCGTGACAGCGACTACGCCGCCAAGACCTGGTACCCGCCCTCGCCCGACCTGGACGACTGGCTGGCGCTGTACCGGGGCGCCGCGCGACGCAACGGCGGGGAGCCGGATGCCGGGCGCCACCTGCTCGCGTGGGCGCACGCCGCCGGCTTCCCCGACGTCACCGCGACGGCGAGCACCTGGTGCTTCGCGACGCCCGACGATCGCGCGTACTGGGGCGGGATGTGGGCCGACCGGATCCTGACCTCCGACCTGACCGCGCAACTGCTGCGCGACGGCGACGCCGACCGGGCGAAGCTGGAGGCGATCTCGCAGGCGTGGCGGGCGTGGACGGCCGACCCGGACGGCTGGCTGATCGTCGTCCACGGCGAGATCCTCTGCCGTGCGTGAGGGGTCACGGGACGCGGTTGGTCCACTGCGGCGTGGCGAACTTCGTCCGGACCAGGTCGGCGGCGGCACGCAGCTCACCCTCGGTGTAGGCCCCCTCACGGGTGCGGTACCGGCCGCGGAAGCCGTCGGCGAGCGCGGCGATGACCTCGCCGCGGTCCATCCCGGTCTGGGATCGCAGCGGGTCGACCCGCTTGACCGCGCTCGCCGTCCCCTTGTCCGAGAGTTTCTCGCGCCCGATCCGCAGCACTTCGGTCATCTTCGCGGCGTCGATGTCGTAGGCCATCGTCACGTGGTGCAGCACCGTGCCGTCGGCGAACCGGCGCTGCGCCGCCCCCGCGATCTTGCCCGCGTCCGAGGCGATGTCGTTCAGCGGCACGTAGCGGGCGCGGATCCCGATGCCGGCCAGGGCCGCCAGGACCCAGTCGTCCAGGAACGCGTACGACTGGGCGAAGCTGAGCCCCTCGACGAGTGAGCCTGGCACCACCAGCGAGTACGTGATGCAGTTGCCCGGCTCCATGAACATCGCCCCGCCGCCGGAGATCCGTCGCGCGACGTGGATCCCGTACCGCGCTGCCGCCTTCGGGTCCACCTCGTTGCGCACCGACTGGAACGAGCCGATCACCACCAGCGAGCTGTCCCAGTCCCAGAAGCGCAGGGTCGGCCCGCGACGGCCCGCGCCGACCTCGTGCGCGAGCACCTCGTCCAGGGCCATGTGCAGCAGTGGGTCCAGCACGACCGGACCGATCAGGG
>SCQZ01000340.1 GCA_004299665.1 Jatrophihabitans sp. | reverse complement strand
GCCCCACGGACATCGGCGAACTGGAGCATCTGACCGGTGATTCGCCTCGACTCTGGGCGCCCGGCACATATACCCGCGCGCTTGTCGAGGCCGCCGGCGCAATCGGCAGCTCACTTGAGCTGGTGTGGGACCCAGCCCGCGCAGCGGACCTGTCGACGCTAGCCGCGGAGATCGCCAAACCTGATGTCCGCGAGATCGGCGCGCTGAGGGTCAACCTGTCCGACGCGCAGCGGACCGCCCTAGAGCACCTGATCAGCGATGCGGCGCTCAATGCCTACGAAACGGCGCGGCAAGACATCGCCACCCAACCACCCGACGCCGCGATCGCGCTCCGGCCGCCGCGCCTGACCGGCGAGACACGGCTGCAGACCATGACGTCGCGAGGGTGCCTCAAGGACGTCGATCCGCATGTTCTCTGGGACGCCCTGATGGTGCTGCGCGAGGCCTTGGTGAACGAATGCTTCGACGCAAGCGCGGAAATGGAACGCCAACGGCTGCTGCTGGTGCCGGGCCTGCACGGCGGATGGGTCCCGCTGCACTGGGCCGACGCGGGCGTCGACGAACCTGAACCGCCACGTGAAGGGTGGGGCGGTCCCATCGCGCTCCCCGAGGATCTCATCGTCCCCGGCGTGGACAACGCGCCGGACGATGCGGCCCAACGGACCCAACTACTGCTCGACACGCTCGCCAACCACCTCGCCGAATCCTGGCACGATTGGTCGTGGCACGACGTACCCCGGTTCATGCCGTCCACTGTCGTGTCGGCGACCGGCCCGCTTAGCCGAAGGTATCTCGACCAGCTCACCTGGCAGCCGGTCACCTCCACCGAGCAAGGGCGTCGGCGGCGCCTGACCAACGGCGAGCAACTCGCCCTGACCGGGATCGATCCCGATGGCTGGCTCGCCGCCGTGCCCAAAGATCGACGCTGGTTTGTGTGCGAATGGCCCGTCAGCGGACCTGTCGACCCGGCCCTGGCCAACTGCAGCGTCCGCGCCGACCGTCCCGACGGCCACGGATCCACGCCGGCGTATCTCATCCACGCGGATGGACGCATCGGACTTCTGCCGTCAGCCGGCCACCGTCAGCACGGCAACTCCTACGCCTGGGGCTACAACGGAGGCGGCCCGTGGGACCTTATGGCGGCCGTCGTCGACCTTCTGCTGCGCGCCGATCCTCAGCTCGACACCGCAAACGCCGAAGAAGTCGTCTTCGAGCGCGTCGCGGGTCCCCGTACGCCCGACTGGTATGTCAGCGACCTGCTTACCGAAATCCGCCGGCGGCGGCCCCGCAGATCCCGACAGCAAAGCGACGACCGTGACCGCCGTCCTTGAGGTCTCCCTCGCCCTGTCGGTCGTCATGGGCGGCATCGGGCGCCCGTTCACCCGTTGGATCAGTGAGCACTCCCAGACCCGACGACAGCGCGACGCACTCGACACATTAGAGCGGCTTGCCGTCACAGACCCGACCACGGCGGGCCTCGTCCCGGCCGTCGTCCGTGCGACCGGCAAGGCGTCCGCAACCGGCCGCGAGGAGCCACCGCGCGCACCCGCGACCGCACCGAGCTGAGTGGGCGATCCACGTATCAGTCACTACGGCGCGTGACGAGGACGACA
>SCQZ01000036.1 GCA_004299665.1 Jatrophihabitans sp. | reverse complement strand
GTGTGGTGCCGGGGAAGTGGCGCGAGTCGGTGTATGCGTACACGACGCGCCACTTCCGCGCCGCCCGCTGATCCACATCAGCCCGGATCAAGGCTCCCGGGTGTGTCAGCAGATGCCACCGCTCCCCCCAGAATCGGATCGACGAATCACGAATCGAAGATCCACAACGGCCACCGAGGACGGCGGCCAGGATGAGACTCACGGTGTCGGGCCCCGGCCGGACGTCTCGGTCGACCAACCGGAGCGCCGCGCACGCGACGGCAACCCACATCGCGATGGGACACAGAGCCGCTAACACGGGCGGCTCGCAACGCGCGGGAACCTGCCGGAGGTCTGCCTTTGCCGGATCCGGGCCAGCCGGCAGGTCACCGACTCACCATCGCGGTTCTCACGACCCGCCCGGATACCCGTCGCGCATTTGGTGGCGCGACCAGGCGAGGAATAGCCGTGAGGATGATCAGTGATGCGGTACTCCACACGGGGGTCGCGATCGTCATAGCCGCGGGCACTGTCCAGCGCCTGGTTGTCCGGGCCCCCCAGATCGTCAGTCCGGTCGCGGTGGCGTAGCGGATCAGTGCGAAGTATCCGCCCGACCCTGTACGTCGCAAGAACGCGAACCATTGCGTCCATTGCGCCGGAGAGATCAGGAACGAGACGCAGACGATCGCTCCCGTCGTCGCGACCGCGGTCAGGACATGACGCCACTCGCGCCGCACGGCGAACCAGAGCACCCCTACCCCAGGAGTGACCTTCGTCAGCAGCGGGAACGCCCATGCCGCCGGGTGACGTAGTCCGGCCACTGCGGCAAGGGCGAGGAACGGGTACACGTTCTCCAAGGGCAACTCCAGTCCTGCTCCGACGAGTAGCAGCGGGGCCCCCCACCGCCAGCCCATAGGTCGCAGCAGCCAGGCGAGCACAGCCACCTCGGCGACACCCCACACGAGCCGGAACGCATCCCACGGCAGCCAGGTCAATGGCCAGATGACCTGAGCGAAGGCCGGAGAGTAGAGGTAGGCACCGTCCACCAGTGGCGCCAGCCAGTACAGGTCATCCCAATGGTGCCGTGTCACGTAGTATGCGACGGAATCCGCGCCGAACCTGTACCAGTATGGGTAGGCGATGGCGTGGAACCACACCCAGGCCCCGACGACCCACAACGGCAACAGGCCCAGTACGGGCATGTCACGGGGATCGATGTCCGGCCCTTTGCCGATTCTGGGAAGTCTCAAGATCACCGCCCTGGTCCGCGTCCGTTCAGGCTGTCAGGAGTGCCCGTCCCGGGGCGACCACCGGTGGGGCTGACCTCGTGTCGTCCGAACGGAGGACACGACGACGACCGACACCGTCCGGGGAGTGGCGGGCACTCTGCCACGATGAGGTCATGGGCGACCCCGTGAGCACGCTGCGATCAGTTCGTTCCTCCACGGTCGCGCTGCTCGCCGGCCTTGAGGCCGAGCACTGGTCCGACGCCGATGTACGTGCACCATCGCTGCTGCCCGGGTGGAGCCGCGCCCACGTGCTGACCCACCTCGCCCGCAACGCGGACGGCATCAGCGACACGCTGAGCGGCGCGCTGCGCGGCGAGGTCGTGCGGCGTTACCCGCACGGCCCGGAGGGTCGCAACCGCGACATCGAGGACGGCGCGGCCCGGGGCGTCGCGGCGCTGCTGGAGGACGTACGCTCGTCCGCCGCGCGACTCGACAGCACGTTCACGGCCGTCGACGAGGCGGCCGCCTGGGACTCGCTCACCGAGTTCGAGCTGCCTGCCTCGCACTGGCTTGCCGCGCGCCGCAGGGAGGTGGAGATCCACCGGGTGGACATCGCCGGCGCCTACTCCGCCGCGCAGTGGCCGGCCGACTTCGTCGCGCGCGAACTGCCGGAGGTCATCGACGGGTTGGGCAAACGCACGCCCGGTGCGCTACGGATCGAGATCACCTCCGGAGCGGAACTCGCCGGCCGCGGCTGGGACCTGGGCGACGGCGACGACCGCGTCCTCGTACGCGGGCCGGACTGGGCGGTGCTCGCCTGGGCGCTGGGCCGGCCCTCGGCCGCGGGGAACGCGCTCTCGGCGACGCCGTCGCTGGAGCGCTGGCGCTGACCGCTCAGCGGTGGCGAGCTCAGCCGGTACGGGTCACAACGCTGTCGGCGAGCACCTCGAAGGCCGCGCGGGCCGGCGAGTCCGGCAGCCCGTCGAGGGCGGCGCGCGCCCGGTCCGCGTAGCGCCGGCAGGTCGCGCGCGCCTGGTCGAGGGCATCGGACGAGCGCAGCAGCCCCAGCGCCTCGGCGTGGTCCCCGTCGTCGGTCACCGGGCGCGCGACGAGGTCCTGCAGCCGCCCCTCGGGTGCGCCGCGCAGCGCGTACAACACCGGCAGCGTGGCGACCCCTTCGCGCAGGTCGGTGCCCGGGGTCTTGCCGGACTGGCCGGTCTCGGAGGCGATGTCGAGGATGTCGTCCGAGAGCTGGAACGCCACCCCGATCTTCTCCCCGTACTCCCGCAGCGCCACGGTCACGGCCGGATCCGCCCCGGCGAAGTGCGCGCCGAACTCCGCCGCGGTCGCGATCAGCGAGCCGGTCTTGTCGGCGAGCACGCCGAGGTAGTGCTCGATCGGGTCCGCGCCGGGCGGCGGGCCGACGGTCTCGTGGATCTGCCCGATCACCAGCCGCTCGAAGGTGCGCGCCTGCAGCCGCACCGCGTAAGGCCCCAGGTCCGCGAGCAGGTTCGACGCGCGGGAGAACAGGAAGTCACCGGTGAGGATCGCGACGGTGTTGTCCCATCGTGCGTTCGGCGACGGGGCGCCGCGGCGCACGGTTGCCTCGTCCATCACGTCGTCGTGGTACAGCGTGGCCAGGTGCGTCAGCTCGACGACGACGGCGGCGGCCACGATCTCCGGCCGCGTGGCGTCGCCGAAGTGCCCGGCCAGTGCCGTCACCAGCGGGCGGAACCGCTTGCCCCCGGCGTCGACCAGGTAGCTCGCCGCGCCGGACACGAACTCGTCCTCGTTCACCACGGACTCGCGCAGCAGGTCCTCCACCTGGCGCAGCACGGACCGCACGGACGTCTCCAGCGCGAGGTCGTCGAACTCGACCCCGATGGGGGCGGGCGTGTTCACGTCGACCAGTGTGCCCGGTGGGGTCAGCCGACGAGCGAACCGGCGGCCTTGGTCGCCAGGTCGATGATCGGTTGCGGGAAGACGCCGAGCACGACCGTCACCACCACACCGAAGGTCAGCGCGACCGACGAGGTCCAGCCCGGGATCGCGATCGTCGGGCCGTTCTCCGGAGGCTCGGCGAAGTACATCATGACGACGATCCGCAGGTAGTAGAACGCGGCGACCGCCGAGAACAACAGCGCCAGCACCACCAGCGGGCCGGCGGTGTGCCACGCCGCCCGGAACACGAAGAACTTCCCGGTGAAGCCGGCGGTCAGCGGGATGCCCGCCATCGACAACAGCAGCACGGTCATCACGCCCGCGACGACGGGGCTCTTGCGGGCGATCCCCGACCACTGCGACAGGTGCGTCGCCTCGCCGTCCGAGTCGCGCACCAGCATGAGCAGGCCGAACGCGGCCATGGTGGAGAAACCGTAGGTGAGCACGTAGAACAGCACGCTCGCCGACGAGGTCTGCGTGATGGCGACCAGGCCGACCAGGATGAACCCGGCGTGCGCGATCGAGGAGTAGGCGAGGATGCGCTTGATGTCGGTCTGCGTCAGCCCGAAGACCGCGCCGACGATCATCGAGGCGATCGCGACCGCCCAGATGATCGGCCGCCAGTTCCACGACAGCCCCGGCACCGCGACGAACAGGATCCGCAGCAGCGCACCGAAGGCGGCGACCTTGGTGCACGACGCCATGAACGCCGACACCGGCGACGGAGCACCCTGGTACACGTCGGGCGTCCAGACGTGGAACGGTGCGACGCTCGCCTTGAACAGCAGGCCGACCAGCAGCAGCGCCAGCCCGGCGTACAGCAGCACGTCGGAACGTCCGGAGTTGCGGGCCGCGTGGAAGATCGCCGACAGGTCGACCGAGTCGGCGTAGCCGTACAGCAGCGCGACACCGTAGAGGAAGAACGCCGCCGCGAACGAGCCGAGCAGGAAGTACTTCAGCGACGCCTCTTGCGAGAGCAGTCGCCGCCGGCGCGAGAGCCCCGACATCAGGTACAGCGGCATCGACAGCAGTTCCAGGCCGATGAACATCAGCAGCAGGTTGTTCGAGACCGGGTAGATCATCATGCCGGAGACGGCGAACAGCAGGAGCGGGAAGACCTCGGTCTGCACCCGTTCGGTGCGTGCCAGGCGCCGGTCCTCGGGCGAGCCGACGACCAGGCCGGCGGCGGCGACGATCGGGCTGCGGTCCACGCTGCGCTCGCCGATCAGCAACGCGGCCATGATGGCCAGCACGATCACGGTCCCCTGGATGAACAGCCCCGTGCCGTCGACGGCGATGGAGCCGGCGAACGCGGGGTCGTTGCCCGCCGGCGACGATGTCGTCACGGCGCTGCCGTGCAGCATCCCGACGTCGATCAACGCGGCGACCAGGCCACCCACCGTGACGGCCATCTGCGCCACGAAGCGGTCACCGCGCGGCACGACGGCCTCGACGAGCACGCCGAGCAGCGCCGCCCCGAGCACGATGAAGATCGGCAGCAGCGCGCCGTACGCGATCGAGGGCGTGGTCACCGTCGTGATCGTGGGGGCGGCGAGCAGCAGCGCGCTCATTTCTTCCCTCCGGCCATCGGGCCGAGCGGCGGCACCGGATCGGTCTGGTGCACGTCCGAGAGCGTCGCCTTCACCGCAGGGTTGATGACGTCCAGCACGGGCTTGGGATAGATGCCGAGGAACAGGATCAACGCCAGCAGCGGCGCGACCGCGAGCACCTCGCGCGGGTTCAGGTCACGGAACTTGGTCACCTTCTCGTGGACCGTCCCCTGGAAGGCACGCTGGTACAGGAACAACACGTAGATCGCGGCGAGCACGATGCCCGTCGCGGCGAGGATCGCGAGCCCCTTGTACCGGGTGAACGTGCCGACCAGCACGAGGAACTCGCTGACGAACGTCGACAGGCCCGGCAGCGCCAGCGCGGACATGCCCGCGAACAGGAACAGCCCGCCGAGCACCGGCGTGACCTTCGCCGTGCCGCCGTAGTCGGCGATGTTGCGGCTCTTGCCCCGCGCGATCAGCAGCCCGACCAGGATGAACAGCGCCCCCGTCGACAGTCCGTGGTTCACCATGTAGAAGACCGCGCCGCTGCCGCCCTGCATCGTGAAGGCGAAGATCCCCAGGCCGATGAACCCGAAGTGCGCGACGGACGTGTACGCGACGAGGCGTTTCATGTCGCGCTGGCCTATCGCGAGGAAGGCGGCGTACAGCACACCGATCACCGACAGGATCAGGATCGTCGGGGCCGCCCAGCGCGACGCGGCCGGGAACAGCGGCAGGCAGTAGCGCAGGAAGCCGAAGGTCCCGATCTTGTCCAGCAACCCCACCAGCAGTGCCGCGCCGCCCGCGGGCGCCTCGGCGCCGGCGTCCGGCAGCCAGGTGTGGAACGGCACCAGCGGCGCCTTGATCGCGAAGGCGAGGAAGAACCCGACGAACAGCCACTTCTGGGTGGCGTTGTCGGGCACCTTGCCGATGAGGTCGGCGATCGCGAAGGTGCGCGACCCGGTGCTGACGTACAGGCCGATGACCGCGGCCAGCATCACCAGGCCGCCCGCGAGGGAGTACAGGAAGAACTTCATCGCGGCGTACTGCCGGCGCGGGCCGCCGAAGCTGCCGATGACGAAGTACATCGGCACCAGGCTCGCCTCGAAGAAGACATAGAACAGGAAGACGTCGGTGGCGGTGAAGATGCCGATCATGAAGAACTCG
>SCQZ01000339.1 GCA_004299665.1 Jatrophihabitans sp. | reverse complement strand
CCGGGGCCGGCCGGTGGGGGCGGGCGCCTCGGCCCGCGCCGCCTCGTCGGCGTCGGGGGTGATCCTGCCCTGCCAGTGCGTCGGGTCGGCGGGTCGCTCGACCAGGTCGGCGTCGCTCATGAGGCGTCGGCCAGTTCGCTCGACTGGGCCAGCAGGTCTCGGTAGGCGGGCACGGTGGTGAGCAGTTCGGTGTGGGTGCCGACGGCCACGATCTGCCCGCCCTGCACCACGGCGACGCGGTCGGCGAGCATCACCGTGGAGGGCCGGTGGGCCACGACGAGGGCGGTGGTGGTGGCCAGCACGCGCCGCAGCGCCTGCTCGACGGCGGCCTCGGTGTGCACGTCGAGGGCGGACAGCGGATCGTCGAGCACCATCACTGCGGGCCGCCCGAGGACGGCGCGGGCCAGCGCGAGCCGCTGGCGCTGGCCGCCGGACAGCGACATGCCCTGCTCGCCGATACGGGTGTCCAGGCCGAACGGCAGGTCGTACACGAACCGGGCCTGCGCCACCTCGATCGCCTCGGCGACGTCCTCGTCGCCGACGCCGGAGCGGCCGAGCGTGAGGTTCTCGCGCACCGACATCGAGAACAGCGTCGGGTCCTCGAAGGCGGTCGTCACCGCGTGGCGCAGTTGGTCCAGGCGCAGGTCCCGGACGTCGACGCCACCGAGCAGGATCCGCCCGCCGCTGACGTCGTACAGCCGCGGCACCAGGGCCGTCAGCGTCGTCTTGCCGGACCCGACTGCCCCGACGAGCGCCACGGTCTCGCCCCGGTCGATGCGCAGGTCGACGCCGGCGAGCACGTCGGTGTCGCCGTCCGGGTACCGGAACCGGACGTTCTCGAAGGTCAGGCTCGTTCCCCGCTCACTCCCGGCGCCCTTGCCGGCCGACCGCCCGGGCCCGGCCGGCACGACCGGGTCGACGATGCTCGCCTCGGTGTCGAGCACCTCGAAGATGCGCCGCGCGGCGCTGGCGGCCTCCTGCATCAGGGCGAGCAGCCAGCCGAGCGAGACGATCGGCCACACCAGCCGCAGGAACAAGGTGAGGAACGCGACGAGGTCGCCGACCGTCATCGCTCCGTGCGAGACGGCGTACACGCCGCCCCAGGCGACGAACGCGAGGATCAGCTGCGGCAGCCCCTCCAGGACGGCCCAGAACCAACCCAGGGTGCGCAGCTTGACCAGTTCGGCGGTGCGCAGCCGCCGGGCGTCCCGGGTGAAGCCCTCGAGCATGAACCGGCGCCGCCCGTACGCCTTGATCACCCGGATGCCGAGGACGGACTCCTCCACCGAGGTGGCGAGGTCGCCGGTGATGTCCTGCGCCCGGCGCGCGTCGCGGCTGTAGCGCACCTCGAAGCGGCGGGTCATCACGGCCAGTGGCGCCATCGCGACGAGCACGGCGAGCCCGAGTTGCCACTGGATGTTGATCAGCAGGACGAGTACGACGACGACGGTCGCGCTGTTGGCGATCAGGAACACGAAGCCGAAGCCGACGAAGCGCCGGATCGTGGACAGGTCGGTGGTGAACCGCGACAACAGCTGGCCCGACGGCCAGCGGTCGTGGAAGCTCACCGGCAGGCGCTGGACGTGCGCGAACATGTCGCGCCGGACGTCGGTTTCCACGCTCGTCGCGGCGCTGGCCATGGCGTACCGGCGCACGAAGAACAGCACCGCCTCGAGCACCCCGAGCAGCAGGGCGAGGGCGGCGAGCCGCCAGGTGCCGGCGGGGTCGTGCGTGCGGATCGGACCGTCGACAACCCTGCCGATGACGAGCGGGATGAGCGACTGCGCGATCATCGCCCCGCAGGCGGAGACGATCATGACGGTGATCGCGGTGCGGTGCGGCCGCGCCCACCGGCGCAGTCGCAGCAGCGATCGCAGCGAACTCGGATCGGCCGGCCGCTGCGGGGCCGGGGCGGCCTCGGCGGCAGGAACGGTCACGTTGCCTCACGGTACGTGCCGGCACCGCCGGGGGGCGAACCGTTTTCCGGGCAGGCCCGCTGCCGGGCGGACCCGGCCCGGCGTCAGTCCTGCTTGCGCCGCACGCCGAGCATGATGTCGTCCCACGTCGGGATCTTGGTGCGCTCCCGCTGCCGGGCGCGGCTGAGGTGTTCTGGGTGCTCAGGGTGCTCGGCATGCTCGGGGAGGTGAGCCGCCATCGGGTCGGGGATCCCCAGCGGCAGCGGCGGCGCGTAGGCGGCAGGCGGTGCGGCCGGGGGGGTGGTGGGTGGAGCGGCGGGTGGAGCCGGTGCGAGCCGTGCCCCCGCCGGACCGGCGGGGCGGGGGTGCATCGGTGCCCGTCCCGCGGCGGCGCCCACCCGCGGCGCGTCGGGGTCGGCGGCGTCCTGGTCGAAGACGTCCTCCACCGCGGGCAGCGGGCCGGTGTGCGCCTCGGGCATCGCCGGGAACGCGAACACGCCGGGGGCGAGCGGCGGCGCGCCCCGCGCCCGGACGCCCGCAACCGCGACCGGTCGGACCGGCTTGTCGCTGAGCAGGTCGGCGGCGGTGCCGTCGGCCGGCGTGACCTGCCGGCTGGCCAGGTGGAAGACCCAGTCGGCGCTGTGTTCGCCGGTCCCGCCGACCCAGGTGGCCCGGATCAGCCAGTGGCCGTCGGGCCGGCGGCGCGCGTCCCAGCGCACCGCGTCGGCGTCGATGCCGTAGGCGGCGAACCGCTGGTCGACCGTCTCGCCGAACACGACGGTCTGGGCGTCGGTCGTCGTACGGCGGGCGCGGGCCCGGCGGGCCTCGTCCGCGATGCGCCGGCGCTCCTCGACGACGGCGGCGGCGAAGCGCATGACCCGCTCGATCGCGACGCCGTGCTCGTCGGCGAGGTCCTGCGGGTCGGCGCCGGCGCGTACTCGCACCTGGATCTCACGGGGGCCGAGCGTGGATCCGGCGCCGACATCGGCGGGGGCGGTGGTGACGGCGGGCGGCGGCTCGTCGCGGTGCACCGCCTCGCGCAGTGGGCCGTCCACCGGGACGGTGAACTGTTCGCCGTCGTCCTCGGCCTGGACGATCAGCAGCTCCGGCTCGTCGCCCGGGCGGACGTAGCGCAGCTGACGCATGGCCCGACAGTAGGCGCGCAGGGCCCGCAATCCGGGGAGCACACGCCGGAAATGTTCCGCATCGCGGCGCCGCCCGGGCGCGGGACGGCCAGTCGGCTACAGGCGGGCGACGACGTGGTCGATGCAGGCGGTGAGGGCGCTGACGTCGTCGGGGTCGACCGCGGGGTACAGCCCGACCCGCAACTGGTTGCGCCCCAGCCCCCGGTACGGCTCGACGTCGACGATCCCGTTCGCGCGCAGTACCGCGGCGACCGTGGCCGCCTCGACCGCGTCGTCGAAGTCGACGGTGCCGACGACGGGGCTGCGGTACTCGGGCTGCGCGACGAAGGGGTGGGCGAACGCGCTCGCCTCGGCCCAGCGGTACAGCCTGGCCGACGAGTCGGCGGTGCGCGCCGCCGCCCACGGCAGGCCGCCCTCGGCGAGCAGCCACTCGACGTTGTGCGCGAGCAGCCACAGCGAGGCGATCGCCGGCGTGTTGTAGGTCTGGTCCTTGCGGGAGTTCTCGACGGCCAGGATCAGGTCGAGCGACGGCGGTATCCATCGGGTCGCGTGCAGGTCCCGCGCCCGGGCCAGCGCGGCGGGTGAGAGCAGCGCCAGCCACAGCCCGCCCTCGGCGGCGAACGCCTTCTGCGGTGCGAAGTAGTAGGCGTCCGTCTGCGCCACGTCGACGGCGATGCCCCCGGCCGCGGAGGTCGCGTCCACCAACATCAACGCATCCGTTCCGCCGATGCGCCGCACCGGCAGCGCCACCCCCGTGGAGGTCTCGTTCTGCGGCCACGCGTAGGCGTCCACGCACTGCTCCGGCTCGGGCACCCGCCCCTGCCCGTAGTCGCAGCGGCGCACGGTCGGTGCGGCCAGGAACGGCGCGCCGGAGGCGACGGCGGCGAACTTCGCGGAGAACTCCCCGCACACGACGTGCTGCGCACGCTCACGGATCAGCGCGAACACGGCGATGTCCCAGAAGGCCGTGGCGCCGCCGTTGCCGAGCACGACCTCGTACCCCTCCGGCGGCGCGAACAGCTCCCGCAGCCCGGCGCGGATCCGGCCCACCAGGGCCTTGACCGGTGCCTGCCGGTGGCTGGTCCCCAGCAGCGAACCGCCGGTCGCGCCCAGAGCGGCGACCGTCGACGCAGGCACCTTGGAGGGGCCCGAGCCGAACCGCCCGTCACGCGGCAGGATGCCGGCCGGGATCGCGATGGCGGGGACGCTCGCGCCGGGGGTGTTCACCCCACCATCATCGGGACGGTGGTGTCCGCCGCGTCGGTGGGGGTCACCTTCTTGCGCGGCAGCAAGAACGCGGGGATCAGCGTGAACGCCAGCACGATGACGGCGATCAGGAAGGTGAAGCCGAACGCCGAGGACAACTGGTCCAGCCCGTGGGCGAACACCTCCGGCGGCATCGTGTGCCTGGCCTGCTGGTAGCCGCCGAAGGCGATCGCCAGCGCCGTCGGGTCGGCCTTCTCCTGGTTGGCGAGGATCACCGACATGGTCGCGGTGCCGACGGCCCCGGCGACCTGCTGGATGATGTTCATCAACGTCGACCCGCGGGCCACCTGCTGGTGGGTGAGGGTGGCGAGCGCCGCGGACATGATCGGCATCATGGTGGCGCCCATGCCCAGGCCCATGACGAACAGGGCCGCGCCGAGCAGCCAGTACGAGGTGGCGGCGCCGACCTGGGTGAACACCGCCATCCCGGCGCACATCAGGACCATGCCCGGGACGACGACCCGGCCGGCGCCGATCCGGTCGTTGAGGGTGCCGGCGATCGGCATCGACAGCATCGCGCCCAGACCCTGCGGCGCGACCAGCAGCCCGGCCGCGAGCGTCGTCTCGCCGCGGGCCTGCAGGAAGTAGCTCGGGAACAGCAGCCCGGCGCCGAAGAACGCCAGCGCGAACAGCGACATGGCGATCACCGCGATCGTCATGTACTTGTCCTTGAGCAGCCGCAGGTCGATCAGCGGGTGCTCCGGACCGAACGCGTGGAACACGAACGCGACGACCAGCGCGGCCCCGATCACCCCGGGCACGAGCACCCGGGCGGCGAGGAAGGTGCCGGTCTCGGTGACCGAGGAGACGCCGAACAGCAACAGCGCCAGCCCGGGGGACAGCAGCAGCATGCCGACGAAGTCGAAGGACTCCGACGGGGAAGGGTCGTCCTTCGGCAGCAGCCGCAGGGCCATCGTCAGCGCGACGATCCCGATCGGCAGATTGATCAGGAAGATCCAGTGCCAGCTGGCCGCCTCGATCAGCCAGCCACCGAGGATCGGCCCGCAGATCGGGCCGAGCAGCATCGGGACGCCGAGG
>SCQZ01000338.1 GCA_004299665.1 Jatrophihabitans sp. | reverse complement strand
CACGACCGCGACTACATCGAGCGGCGGGTCCGCGCCGGCGTGCTCGAGCACGGCTCGGCCGAGACGCTGCGAGAGGCGGGCGTCGGCGCGCGGATGGACGCAGAGGGGTTGCCGCACGAGGGCACCGAGCTGCGCTTCGCCCGCAGGCGCCACCGCATCGACTTCCAGGAGCTGACCGGCCGGCACATCACCGTGTACGGGCAGCAGGAGATCGTGAAGGACCTGGTCGCGGCCCGGCTGGCGGCCGGTGGCGACATCCGGTTCGAGGTGCAGGACGTCACGCTCCACGACCTGGACGGGACGCGGCCCCGGATCGAGTTCCTCGAGCAGGGCGAGCGGCGGACGGTGGAGTGCGACTTCGTCGCCGGCACGGACGGGTTCCACGGCGTGTCCCGCGGCTACCTGCCGAACCCGGTCGTCCACGAGCGGCACTACCGGTTCGCCTGGCTGGGCATCCTGGCCGAGGCACCGCCGTCGTCCGCCGAGCTGATCTACGCGCGGCACGACAACGGGTTCGCCCTCCACTCGATGCGCACCCCGGAGATCATCCGCATGTACCTGCAGGTACATCCCGGCGAGGACCTCGCCGCGTGGCCGGACGAGCGCATCTGGGCCGAACTGCACGCGCGACTGAGCACGGACGACGGGTTCGTGCTGACCGAGGGGCCGTTGCTCGAGCACGGCAAGGGCATCACGCCGATGCGCAGCTTCGTCTGCACCCCGATGCAGTACGGGCGGCTGCTGCTGGCCGGCGACTGCGCCCACATCGTGCCGCCGACGGGGGCCAAGGGCATGAACCTGGCGATGTCGGACGTGCGCGTGCTCTCGCGCGCCCTCGGCGGCTACTACGCCGACCGGCGCGAGGACCTGCTCGCTGCGTACACCGACACCGCCCTCTGGCGGGTCTGGCGGTCCACGCACTTCTCGTGGTGGATGACCACGATGCTGCACGTCGATCCCGAGGACGACGAGTTCGGACACCAGCTGGCGCTGGCCCAACTGGAGTACGTCATCAGCTCTCGGGCGATGGAGACTTCGCTGGCCGAGAACTACACCGGAATGCCTTACCGGCAAGGGTGGTCCTATCGATGAGCGCGCGGATCCTGCCGCCGGGGTACCGCCCCGACGCGGAGGGCACGAACCCTCCCGACGACTGTCCCGAGTACCGCAGCACCGCGCTACGGCACCCGGCCCGGCCGCTGCACCTGTTGCCACAGCGGCTCACCGAGGTCACCGGGCCGCTGTTCGGCAGCGATCGGGTGCGGCCCGGCGACAACGACATGACGCACTGGGACGGCGGCGAGGCGGCGGGACAGCGCATCGTCGTCCACGGCCACGTGCGTGACGGCGACGGCCGCCCGGTGCCGGACACGCTCCTCGAGGTGTGGCAGGCGAACGCCGGGGGGCGCTACCGGCACGCGGTGGACCGGTGGGACTGCCCGCTCGACCCGCACTTCGCCGGGATCGGCCGCGTCGTGACCGACGCAGACGGGCACTACACGTTCACGACGATCCGCCCGGGGGCGTATCCCTGGGGGAACCACCCCAACGCGTGGCGGCCGGCCCACATCCACTTCTCGCTGTTCGGCCGGGCGTTCACCCAACGCCTGGTCACGCAGATGTACTTCCCCGGCGACCCGCTGTTCTTCCAGGACCCGATCTTCAACTCGGTCCCGGACGAGGCGGCCCGGGCGCGGATGATCTCGCGCTACGACCACGAGGTGACGACCGACCACTGGGCGCTGGGCTTCCGCTTCGACATCGTCCTGCGCGGGCGCGAGCAGACCCCGTTCGAGGAGCCCCACGATGCCTGAGCTCGGCTGCACACCGTCGCAGACGATCGGGCCGTTCCTGTCGATCACGCTGCCGTGGCCGGACGGGCCGGACGTCGTCCCGGACGCGACTGCGGGCGCGATCCGCATCGTCGGGCGGCTGACCGACGGCGCGGGCGAGCCGGTCCCGGACGGGCTGGTCGAGATCTGGCAGGCCGACCCGGCCGGCCGGTTCGCCCACCCGGACGACCCCCGCGGCCCGGCCCCGGCGGGCTTTCGCGGCTTCGGTCGCTGCCCGACCGACGCCGACGGCGCGTTCTGGTTCCGCACGCTCAAACCGGGTGCGCTGCCGGCCGGGG
>SCQZ01000337.1 GCA_004299665.1 Jatrophihabitans sp. | reverse complement strand
GATCACCGACGAGCCGTCGGTCGCGATCTCCGCGATCGGGAACCCGGGACGGCGCAGGTCGGCGATCTCGCCGAAGAACGCGTAGTTCCCGCCGGTCGCCTGGGCGCCGCACTCGATCACATGCCCGGCCACCACGGCGCCGGCCAGCGCGTCCCAGTCGTCGCGCGCCCAGCCGAAATGGGCGGCGGCCGGACCGACGACGAGCGAGGCGTCGGTGACCCGCCCGGTCACCACCACGTCCGCCCCGGCCTCCAGGCACCGCGCGATGCCCCACGCGCCGAGATAGGCGTTGGCCGCAAGGGGAGACCCGAGCCCGAGCGACTCCGCACGATCGCGCAGGTCGTCGCCCTCGACGTGGGCGACGGCGACGTCCAGCCCCAGTTCCTCGGCGAGGACGCGCACCGCCGCCGCCAGCCCTGCCGGATTGAGTCCGCCGGCATTGGCGACGATCTTCACCCCCCGCTCGAGCGCGGTACCCAGGCACGCCTCGAGCTGGCGCAAGAAGGTCTTCGCGTAGCCCAGGCGCTCGTCCTTGACCCGGTCACGCGCCAGGATCAGCATCGTCAGCTCGGCGAGGTAGTCGCCGGTGAGGACGTCGAGATCACCGCCGTCGAGCATCTCGCGCATCGCCGCGAACCGGTCGCCGTAGAAGCCGGAGCAGTTGCCGATGCGCAGCGGTCGGCGATCTCCCTGCACGTGACGCGTCATGGCGCGTCCCGCGCAGGAAGGTCGGAGGATGCAGCGGGTGGACGCCCGGCCCCCGGTGGGCCGGCGAAGGCCTGCGCGATGTCCAGCCACCCGTCCGCGTCCGCGCCCTCGGCCCGCAGTGCCGTGTCGGCCCGGTTGACCCGCTGCGTGACCAGCAGGCAGAACTCCAGGGCGGTACCGGTGACCCGCTGCGCCGCGTCCGCCGGGCCCCAGGCCCACACGTCCCCGGACGGCCCGGTGAGTTCGACGCGGAACGGCGCGACCGGCGCGGCGCGGTCCCGGACGAGGTAGGCGAAGTCGCGGGTCCGCACGCCCAGGTGTGCGACGTGACGTAGCCGGTCGGTCGCCGCCCGTGCGATCCCCAGCGCGTCGGCGACGTCCTGCCCGTGCGCCCAGGTCTCCATGATCCGCGCGGTGGCCATCGACGTGGCACTCATCGGCGGGCCGAACCAGGGCAGCCGGGTGCCGTCCGGGACGAGCGCCAGCGCATCGACCAGCGCGCGGCGCCCGGAGCGCCAGCTCGCCAGCAGGTCGGCGGGCGGGCGGGCCGCCCCCTCGGCCGCGGCGTCCTGGACGTAGGTAGCTATCCGCGGCAGCGCCGCCCGCACCTCGGCGGCGAAGGCATCGGGGTCGGTCGCCGCCAGCAGCGCCGCCTCGTCGGTCCATGCCAGGTGGGCTATCTGGTGCGCGATCGTCCACCCGGCGGCAGGCGTCGGCAGCGCCCACCGCTGCGGTTCCAGCGGCGCGACCAGCGCGTCGAGGTCCGCGCCCTCGTGGGCCAGATCGGCCAGCACCGCCTGCAACCGCACCACGGCGCCGACCCTGCCACGCCCGGTCCGTCAGAGCAAGCGCGCGTGATTGTTTTTCTCCCGGGACGCCCGTCAGTCGCCGCGCGGGGTGCGGCGCCGAAGGTAGGCGAGCGCGACCTCGCGCGAGGCCGGGTCCGCGGCCGCGGTGAGCAGGGAGTCGGCGTCGTTCCACGCGTGGGCCGTGGCCACCATGGCGTCGGCGCAGGCGTTGGTGTGGCGCTTGGTGGCGCGCAGCGTCAGCGCGGACTTGCCCTCGAGCGCGCCGGCCAGTTCCTCGACGGCCGCGTCCAGGTCGGCGGCGGGGACGACGCGGTTCAGCAAGCCCGCCGCCCGCGCCTCGTCCGCGCCGAACGGCCGGCAGGTCATCACCAGTTCCTTGGTCAGTGCCGGGCCGATCTCCCGCACCAGCCGCGGGATGCCGCCCCACGCCAACGGGATGCCCAGGTCGAGTTCGGGGATCGAGAACCGGGTGTCGTCGGCGGCCACCCGCAGGTCACAGGCTGCCGCGAGCACGACCGCGCCGCCGACGACGTGCCCGTGCAACCGCGCGATGGTCACCGCGTTCATCGCCTCGATCGCGTCGGCCATCTGCCGCCCCGCGTCCGCGAACTCGCGCGCCTGCGCCACGTCGGTGCCGGCCAGCCCGGCGAAGGCCGCGAGGTCCGCCCCGGCGCTGAAGGCGCGGCCCCGGCCCGAGACGACCACCACCTTCACCGCGGGATCGCGATCGATCGCGCGGGCGGCGTCCACCAGCGACCGCAGGGTCGGCAGGCCGAGCGGGTTGAGCTGGTCGGGACGGTCGAGTTCGATCGCCGCCCGCGCGCCGGTGACGGACACCTCGATGCCGGGATACGTCACGGCCCTGCTCCTCTCGGTCCTCGGCTCAGCGCAGCCGCCGCACCAGCCGCAGCGGGGCGTACCGCAGGACCGGCGTCAGGGCCTTCCACGGCCAGGGCGGGACGGCCGACGCGGCCACCTCCCGCTCGATCGCGCGGATCATCGCCCGCACGCCGGCCTCGGTGCCCGACATCAGCGGGGTGCGCCCCGCCGCCTTCTCGTGCATCTCCGAGCGGATGTAGCCGGGGAACAAGGTGGTGACCTTGATCGGGGTGCCGATCAGCTCGGCGCGCAGCCCCTCGGCGAGGGACGCGACGGCGGCCTTGCTCGCCGCGTATGCCGTCATGGACCCGGGCATGCCGCGCCGCGCCGACATCGACGAGATGACGACCAGGTGCCCGCGCCCGCGTGCCCGGAACAGCTGCATCGCCGCCTCGCACTGGGCCAGCGCGCCGAGCACGTTCGTCTCGATCGTCTCGCGGTTCGCCGCGAAGCGGCCGGTGCCGATCGGGGCGCCCTTGCCCAGCCCCGCGTTGACGACGACCCGGTCCAGTCCGCCGAGCGTCTCGTCCAGCTCGGCGAAGGTCCGCAGGACGGCCTCGAAGTCCGTCACGTCCAGTGCCCGGACTTCCACCCGCGCTGCGGGGTTCGCGAGGCCCAGCTCGTCGCGCAGCGCGGTCAAGCGGTCCAGGCGGCGGGCGCACAACGCAAGATCACGGCCGCTCGCGCCCCACTGGCGTGCCATCTGCGCCCCGAGCCCCGAGCTCGCGCCGGTGATGAGGATGCGCTGCCGCAGCACCGCGATCAGGCCGTCTCGAACGGCCAGCCGCCGTCGCCCCGCGCCGGGC
>SCQZ01000336.1 GCA_004299665.1 Jatrophihabitans sp. | reverse complement strand
TGACGATCCTCTCCGGCGCAGGACCGGGCCAGCGAGCAGCCACGGCGGTCACGGCGGCGCGGGGATCGGGCGGCGGTAGCAGCAACTGGATCTCGGTGCCGTCCGGGCAGCTCACGGCGCGGCCCGGCGGCAGGTGTCGCGGCAGCGCCTTCGCCGGCAGGCCGGCCATCGCGTAGTCGGCCGGGTCCGGCAGCCGCAGCAGCAGCCGCGTCCCGGCTCCGCCCGCGACCCGTGGCTGCAGCACGCTGCGGTCACCGGCCACTGCGACGCTCGCCCCAACGCTCGGCGCGCAGCGCAGCAGCGCGAGCAGCGCGTCGGCGGTCGCACCGTCGTCGGCCTGCTCCGAGGCCGCCAGCACCCGCTCCCACCCATCCACCAGCAGCAGGTGGCGCGTGCCGGCGCGGGAGACTCGGGACGCCAGCCGGCCCACGAGTGCCGCGGCGCCCGCTGGGTCGGTCACGACCGATCCGGTGTGCGGCAGCCCGGCGAGCGGCAGCAGGCCGCCACCGGGATCGATCGCGCTGATCTGCAGGTCATCGGGACCGAACCGCCGCGCCGCCCGCAGCGCGAGCGTCAGCAGCGCCCCGGTGCGGCCGGAGCGCGGCCCGCCGGCGATCACCAGGGAGCAACCGCCGGCGACATCCAGCCGGTACGTTCGCCGGCACTGCTCGTCGGGCAGGTCGGCGAGCCCGATTGCCACCCCGCCTGCCGTGTCCCCCTGCGCCTCCCCGCCCGATGTCTCCGGGCCCACTGCCGCTGCGTCGGGCGCCCCGTCATCCGGGACTGCGTCGTCCGGCACGGCGTCGTCCGGCACCGCGTCGTCCGGCACCGCGTCGTCGGGTACGACCTCGGGCAGCGGCGGGAGCCAGGGCGGTGCGGCCGGGGGCCGGCGCTGGGCGATGGCGGCGGCGCTGAGGGTGGCCACGATCTCGGTCAGCTCGGTCTGCGCACCGGAGGGCGGATCCGCGTGTAGCGGCCGGCGCCAGGAGTCGAGGTCGACGACCCGCACCGCCGCACCATCGGCGACCCCTGGCAGGCTGACGGTCGCGACCTGGACCTCGGCCGCCTCGCCGCCGGCGATCCGCACGATCGCCCGTCCCGGGGCGTGCCGCTCGAGCAGCGCCGCGCCGTCGGTGTCGACGACGTCCCGGGAATCTGCCGCGTCCGTGACCCGCAGCGCGATGCGCAGGCCGGTGTTCGCCCGGATCTCCGGCGAGACCACCCCACCGGGTCGCTGGGTCGCCAGCACCAGATGGATGCCGAGCGACCGGCCCCGCTGCGCGATCGCGACCAGGCCGGTCACGAAGTCGGGCAGTTCCTCGGCCAGTGCCGCGAACTCGTCGACGACCAGGACCAGCCGCGGCACCGGCGGATCGCGGCCCTCGGCGCGCGCGTCGGCATAGGTCCGCAGGTCGCGGGCGCCGGCGGCGGCGAGCAGCCCCTCCCGTCGCCGCAGTTCGCGTTCCAGCGAGCGCAGCGCCCGAGCCGTCAGGTGCGGGTCCAGGTCGGTGACGCAGCCGGCCACGTGCGGCAGGTGCGCGCAGTCCGCGAACGCGGACCCACCCTTGTAGTCGACGAGCACGAAGCTCACCCGGTCGGGCGGGTGACGCCAGGCCAGCGATGTGATCATGGTGCGCAGCAGTTCGGACTTGCCCGCGCCGGTCGTGCCCGCGACCAGGGCGTGCGGCCCGTCGCGGACCAGGTCCAGGACGATCGGTCCGGCGGCCGCGACGCCGAGGGTGAACGGCAGCCCGCCCCCGGGATCTGACCAGCCGGGCTGCGCCGTGACCAGTTCGCGCAGCCGCACCCGGACGGGCAGCAGCGCGGCGGCGCCACCCCGGTCCGCGACGAGCGGCGCGAGGTCACGGGCGAGCGCGTCGGCCCACGCCCTGCCCACCTGATCGGCGACCACCAGCGTTCCGTCCGCAAGCCGCAGCCGGGTCCCGCTGCCGTCGACCGTCGCGACGGCCGGTGCGCCCCCGGGCAGGCTCACGGCACCGCCGAGCCAGATGCCGGCCGGACCGGAGCCCGGCGCACCGTCGAACAGTGGCGCGACGGCCCCGGGCGCGGCACAGCCGTCCACGAGCAGCACGACCCGGCGCCGCGACCGTGCGGGCGAACCCGCGCCGTGCCGCTGCGCGCAGAGGCCGTCGCACAGTTCGCGCTCCTGCTCGGCGTCGGCCGCGAGCCGGCCGCTCCAGTGCGGCAGCCAGCGCAGCCAGCGCCACTCGTCGGGTCGATCGGTGATCACCGCGATCTCGAGGTCGGCGGGCGCGACCAGGACGGCGAGCTGAGCGAGCAGCCAGCGGGCCACCGCCCGGCACGGCCCGCGCGGCCCGTCCAGCACCAGCGGCGCACCGGCGAGGTCCACCTGGTGGGGCACCGCGAGCACGGTCCCTGCCCCCCGGAGCGCGCCACCGACGGACACCTGCAGCCGCGAGGGAGCGTCGGCGAGCCCGAGGCGAACCAGCAGCACGTCGTCCACGCCGGGTCGGCGCTCCCACAGCCGGGGGCCGGGTCCGGCGGCGATGAGCGCGACCTCGCCGGGGCTCGGCGCCCGGGCCCGCCGGATGCGCTCCTCGGCCCGCAACGC
>SCQZ01000335.1 GCA_004299665.1 Jatrophihabitans sp. | reverse complement strand
CCCAGTCCGCGCCGTTGGACAGCCCCCGCCGTCGCACGTCGCTGCCGAACTTGCTCGCGATGATCACATAGTCGCGAGCACCCTGCAGCGCCACGCCCAGACGCTCCTCGGAGTGCCCGTACGAGTCGGAGGTGTCGAACAGCGTGATACCGGCGTCGAGCGCCGCCGCGACCACCGCGTAGCTGCTCTCGGCGTCCAGCCTCGTGCCGAAGTTGTTGGTCCCCAGCCCGACGACGGAGACGGCCAGACCGGAGTTGCCGAGGCGACGGAACCGCATGCCCCCCACCCTAGGAGCGCCCGGTAGGTTCGCGTTCATGCCCGCCCGCCTGACCGTGCTGTCCGGGCCGTCCGGGGTGGGCAAGGGAACGGTGGTGGCCCGGCTGCGCCAGGTCGTACCGCGGATCTGGGTGTCGGTCTCGTGCACCACGCGCACCGCGCGCCCCGGTGAGGTCGACGGCGTGCAGTACCGCTTCGTCACCCGCCCGCAGTTCGACGCCATGGTCGCGGCCGGTGAGTTGCTCGAGCACGCCGAGTTCGCCGGGCAGTGTTACGGGACCCCTCGCGCGCCGCTGGCGGACCGGCTCGCCGCGGGCGAACCCGTCCTGCTCGAGATCGAGTTGCAGGGGGCGCGCCAGGTGCGTGCAGCGATGCCGGGCGCGCAGTTCGTGTTCCTGGCGCCGCCGTCGATCGAGATCCTCGTGCGGCGGCTCTCCGGCCGGCACACCGAGTCCGAGGCCGAACTGGCCGCGCGCATGGAGCGGGCGCGCATCGAGATGGCGGCGGCGGACGAGTTCGACCACGTGGTCGTGAACGACGACCTCGACCGCGCGGTGGCGGAGGTGGCCGCGCTCGTCACAGCGCCGTGAGGATGTCCTCCACCCGCGCCTTCGCGTCCCCGAACAGCATCGCCGAGTTCTCCCGGAAGAACAGCGGATTCTGCACCCCCGCGTACCCCGTCGCCATGGACCGCTTGAAGATCACGACGTGCTTCGCCTCCCACACGTGCAGCACCGGCATGCCGGCGATGGGGGAGTTCGGCTCCTCGATGGCGGCCGGGTTCACGGTGTCGTTCGCCCCGATGACGAGCACCACGTCCGTCGCCGGGAAGTCGTCGTTGATCTCGTCCATCTCCAGCACGATGTCGTACGGCACCTTCGCCTCGGCCAGCAGCACGTTCATGTGCCCCGGCAGGCGCCCCGCGACCGGGTGGATCCCGAAGCGCACCTCGATGCCGCGCTCGCGCAACCGCTTGGTCAGCTCGGCGACGGGGTACTGCGCCTGCGCCACCGCCATCCCGTAGCCCGGCGTGATGATCACCGACGCCGCGTCGCGTAGCAGCTCCGCGCACTCGGTGGCGGTGATCTCGCGGTGCTCGCCGTACTCCTTGTCCTGCGAGATCGCGCCCTCGTTGCCGAAGCCGCCGGCGATCACCGAGATGAACGAGCGGTTCATCCCCTTGCACATGATGTACGACAGGTACGCACCGGAGGAGCCGACCAGGGCGCCGGTGACGATCAGCAGGTCGTTGTTGAGCAGGAACCCGGATGCCGCCGCCGCCCAGCCGGAGTAGCTGTTGAGCATCGAGATGACCACGGGCATGTCGCCGCCGCCGATGGACGCGACCAGGTGCCAGCCGAGCGCCAGTGCGACGGCGGTGACGGCGATCAGCAGCGCGAGGTTCGGCTTGACGACGAACGCCACGGTCAGGCCGACGAAGGCCACCAGCGCCCCGAGGTTGAGCCAGTTGTGCGCCGGCAGCATCATCGGGTTGGACTTGATCTTCGCGGACAGCTTGAGGTACGCGACGATCGAGCCGGTGAAGGTCACCGCGCCGATGAACACCCCGATGAACAGTTCGGCGTGGTGGATGCGCAGCAGCCCGCCGGCGTACTCGGCCGGGTGGCCGCCCTTGGCCTCGACCTCGTAGTAGCCGCTCCACCCGACCAGCACGGCGGCCAGGCCGACGAAGCTGTGCAGCATCGCGATCAGTTCGGGCATGCCGGTCATCTCGACCCGGACCGCCATGATCGCCCCGACGATCGCGCCGATCGCCATCGCGCCGAACAGCAGCGCGATGCCCGTGGCCACGATCGACTGGGTCGCCAGGCCGATCGTCGCGCCGAGGGCGATGACCATGCCGCCGATGCCGTAGACGACGCCGGCCTTGGCGGTCTCGTGCTTGGACAGCCCGGCGAGGCTGAAGATGAACAGCAGGGCCGCGACGATGTACGCCGCCTGCGCGGCGGTGGTGGCAGTCACGACGACATCAACTCCGGGTGAACATGCGCAGCATGCGTCGGGTCACGGTGAAGCCACCGAAGACGTTGATGCTGGCGACCAGGATCGCCACGAACGACAGCACCGAGATCGTCGTGTCGTGGTGACCGATCTGCAACAGCGCGCCGACGACGATGATCCCGGAGATCGCGTTCGTCACCGACAGCAGCGGCGTGTGCAGCGCGTGGTGCACGTGCCCGATGACGTAGTAGCCGATCACGATCGCCAGCGCGAAGACGAAGAAGTGCGTGAGCAGTTCGTTCGGCGAGAACGCGGTGATCAGGAAGAGCAGTACGGCGCCGAGCGCGACGACCGGGAACAGGCGCTCGGGCCGCTTCGGCTTCGGCGGCTGCTTCGGTTCGACCTTGACCGGTGGCCCCGCGGCCGGCGCCACCGACACCTGCACCGGTGGCGGCGGCCAGGTCTTCTCGCCGTCGTGCACCACCGCGATGCCGCGCTGCACCACGTCGTCGAGGTCGAGGACGAGTTGCCCGTCCTTGCCCGGCGTGAGCAGCTTCATCAGGTTGACCAGGTTGGTGCCGTACAGCTGCGAGGCCTGTGCCGGCAGCCGGCCGGCGAGGTCGGTGTAGCCGATGATCGTCACTTGGTTGCCGGTGGCGATCACCTCGCCGGGTACGGTCCCCTCCACGTTGCCGCCCTGCTGGGCGGCCATGTCGACGATCACCGAGCCGGGTCTCATCGACGCGACCATCTCCGCGGTGATCAGGCGCGGCGCCGGGCGGCCCGGGATCAGCGCCGTGGTGACGATGATGTCGACCTTCGGGCACTGCCGGGCGTACAGTGCCGCCGCCCGGGCGTTGTAGTCCTCGGACATCTCCTTGGCGTAGCCGGTCGCGCTGACCTCGACGTCTGCCGACTCGACGGGCAGGTACTCGCCGCCGAGCGAGCGCACCTGGTCGGCGACCTCGGGCCGCGGGTCGGTGGCCAGCACGATCGCACCGAGACTCTGCGCGCATCCGATCGCCGCCAGCCCCGCCACACCGGCACCGGCCACCAGCACCGTCGCCGGCGGCACCTTGCCGGCCGCGGTGACCTGGCCGGTGAAGAACCGCCCGAACGCGTGCGCGGCCTCGATCACGGCCCGGTAGCCGGCGATGTTCGCCATGGAGGACAGCACGTCGAGCGACTGCGCCCGGGAGATGCGCGGCACGGCGTCCATCGCCAGCGCGGTGATCGGCCGGGACGCCAGCTGTTCGACCAGGTCGGGTCGCAGCCCGGGCGAGAGCAGCCCCACCAGGGTCGCGCCCGCCTTGAGCGCGTCCAGTTGCTCACCGGTCGGCGCATTCACCGTAAAGACGACGTCCGCCCCCCAGGCCTGGTCCGTGGTGCCGACCGCCGCGCCCGCGGCGACGTAGGCGTCGTCGGCGAAGTCGGCCGCCGTCCCGGCCCCCGACTCGACGAGCACGTCGTAGCCCAGGGCGGTCAGCCTGCCGACGGTCTCGGGGGTCGCCGAGACGCGGGTCTCCCCGGATGTGGCCTCGCGGGTCACGCCGATGAGCACGTGCTCTCCAATCGCCGAAGACGTGCCGGAGCCTAGACCAGGCTGTGTGACGGGGTGCCGACGGTGTGCCGCTGGTAACATGGGGCAGTCGGTGGCGTGCCGTCCGCGCACGGCCCCCGGCGCCAACCCGCTCCCGACCAGAGAGCCGACACGTGTCCGCACCGCTGACCACGCCCGAGGGCATCACCAACCCGCCCATCGACGAGCTGCTCGACCGCACCCATTCCAAGTACGCGCTGGTGATCATCGCGGCCAAGCGTGCGCGCCAGATCAACGCCTACTACAGCCAACTCGGCGAGGGTCTGCTCGAGTACGTCGGCCCGCTCGTGGAGACTGCGCCGCAGGAGAAGCCGCTGTCGATCGCGCTGCGCGAGATCAACGCCGACCTCATCGAGTTCAAGCCCGCCGAACCCGCGCCGGTCGTCGCCGACGACGTCTAACGCGACGCCGCTCACGGCCGCGGCGGGTTCTCCCCGGGCCGGTTCGGCCGGTGACGCAGCGAACGGGCACACTCGTCGGGTGAGCCGAATCGTTCTGGGGGTGGGCGGCGGCATCGCCGCCTACAAGGTCGCCGACCTGCTGCGCAAGCTGACCGAGGCCGGGCACGAGGTCACCGTCGTCCCCACCGCGGCGGCGCTGGAGTTCGTCGGCGTGCCCACGTGGGCGGCGCTGTCGCACCGCGCCGTCGCGAGCGACGTGTGGGCCGGCGCGCAGGACGTGCCCCACGTGCGCCTCGGCCGCGAGGCCGACCTGGTCGTGGTGGCCCCGGCGACGGCGGACCTGCTGGCCCGCGCCGCGCACGGCCTGGCCGACGACCTGCTCACCAACACCTTGCTCACCGCGCGCTGTCCGGTGCTGTTCGCCCCGGCGATGCACACCGAGATGTGGGAGCACGCCGCGACGGTCGCCAACGTCGGCACGCTGCGCGGCCGCGGCGCGATCGTGCTGGAGCCGGCGACCGGCCGCCTCACCGGGGCCGACACCGGCAAGGGACGGCTGCCGGAACCGGTCGAGATCGCCGCGCTGGCCGAGTTGCTGCTGCACCGTGCCGACGCCCTGCCCCACGACCTCGCCGGCCGGCACGTCGTGGTCTCCGCGGGCGGCACCCGGGAGCCGCTGGACCCGGTCCGGTTCCTTGGGAACCGCTCGTCGGGCCGCCAGGGGTATGCGCTCGCCGCCGTCGCCGCCGCCCGGGGCGCCCGCGTCACCCTCGTCGCTGCCAACGTCGAACTGCCCGACCCGGCCGGGACCGAGGTCGTCGCCGTGACCGGCGCGCGCGACCTGTGCGACGCGGTACTCGCCGCGGCCGCTGTCGCCGACGCCGTCGTCATGGCGGCCGCCGTCGCGGACTTCCGCCCGTCGTCCGCACAGGATCACAAGATCAAGAAGGACGGATCGGCGCCCGCGCCGATCGCGCTGAGCGAGAACCCCGACGTCCTGGCCGAACTCGTCGCCCGCCGGCGGCCGGACCAGGTGCTGGTGGGTTTCGCCGCCGAGACCGGCGACGCCGCGGGATCGGTGCTCGAGCACGGCCGCGCCAAGCTGGCGCGCAAGGGCTGCGACCTGCTCGTGGTCAACGCGGTGGGGGACGGCCAGGCGTTCGGGCGGCCGGACAACGCCGCGGTGATCCTCGGCGCGGACGGCTCCGAGCAGGCCGTGGGCCTCGGCCCGAAGACCGTGCTCGCCGCGGCGGTGTGCGACGCGATCGCCGCGCGCCTCGTTCCGCCGGGGGCGGCGACTCGTTAGCCCTCCTGGTCGCCCGGGTCAGCCGTCCGGGCGGCTAGACTTGCCCGGAATCCACTACCGCATACGGAGCTTTTCGTGACCCGTCGCCTGTTCACCTCCGAGTCCGTCACCGAGGGACACCCCGACAAGATCGCCGACCAGATCAGCGACTCGGTCCTGGACGCGTTGCTCGCGCAGGACCCGCACAGCCGGGTGGCCGTCGAGACGATGATCACCACCGGGCAGGTGCACGTCGCCGGCGAGGTCACCACCGACGCGTACGCCGACATCCCGACCATCGTGCGCGAGCGCATCCTCGAGATCGGGTACGACAGCTCCCGCAAGGGCTTCGACGGCGCGTCGTGCGGGGTGAACATCGCGATCGGCTCGCAGTCTCCGGACATCGCCCAGGGCGTCGACAACGCCTACGAGGCGC
>SCQZ01000334.1 GCA_004299665.1 Jatrophihabitans sp. | reverse complement strand
GCTCTTCCGATCTGCGATGTCTGTTAGCCATGCGCCCGTCCCCGTTCGGCCAGTTCCCGTGCTGCCTCAAGGTATCCGATCGCACCCCGCGAGCCCGCGTCGTACGTCATCACCGTCTGGCCGAATCCCGGCGCCTCGGAGACCCGGACGTTGCGTGGGATGACCGGGGTCAGCACGATCTCGCCGAAATGAGCGCGTACCTCGGCCGCCACCTGGTCGGCCAGCCGGGTCCGCGAGTCGTACATCGTCAGCAGCACGTTCGTCACCGCCAGCTCCGGGTTCAGGTGCGAGCGGACGAGCTCGACGGTGTTGAGCAGTTGGGCCAACCCCTCCAGCGCGTAGTACTCGCACTGGATCGGGACCAGCACCTCGCGCGCGGCGACGAGCGCGTTCAGGGTCAGCAGCCCCAGGGAGGGCGGGCAGTCGATGAGTACGTAATCCGGCCGCTCGCTCGCCTCCTCGAGATAACTCTCGACGGCGCGGCGCAGCCGGTACTCCCGGGCGACCTGCGAGGTGAGCTCGATGTCGGCGCCGGCCAGGTCGAGGGTGGCGGGCACACAGGTCAGCAGCGGGGTGATCTCACACTTGACCACCTGGTCGACCAGCGGCCGGCCCCCCAGCAGCGCGTCGTAGACCGACGGGGTGCCGACGGCGTGCTCAATGCTCAGCGCGGTGCTGGCGTTGCCCTGCGGATCGAGGTCGATGACCAGGGTGCGCAGGCCGTGCAGCGCCAGCGCGGCGGCGATGTTGACGGTGCTGGTCGTCTTGCCGACGCCACCCTTCTGGTTGGCGACCGTGACCAGGCGGGTCGTCGCCGGGGCCGGCCATCGCTCCTGACGCACGTTCATCGCGCGCAGCGCCTGCGCCGCCTCTCGCGCGATCGGGGTGTCGAACTCCGGCTCGGTTTCACGTGAAACAGCTCGGTACTCGGAACTGTTCGCCGTTTCACGTGAAACAGCGACCTCCTCCTGCTCGCTCACACCCACCCCTTTCCCTCGTCCGGACGCTGCGCCCCTCCGCCGGCCCGCCGGATGACGGCGACCCGGGCCGGCGCCAGTCCCGACCCCGCGTCACAGCGCCGCACACCCTCCGGCACCCCGCCGATGCGTCGTATCCCGGCGTCTGCCGCCAGCATCTCCTGCTCGGCCCGTTCCCCCTTCAGGGCAAGGACCGTGCCGTCCGGCCGCAGCAGGGGCAGCGACCACCCTGCCAGCCGCTCGAGCGGTGCCACCGCCCTCGCGGTGACGATGCCGCACCCGCCCACCTGGCGCAATACCGTCGGGTCCTGCGCCCGGCCGCGCACCACCTGGACCCGGCGCGCCAGTCCGAGGACGGACAGCACCTCGGTCAGGAAGGCACAGCGGCGCTGCATCGGCTCGACCAGCTCGACCCGCAGGTCCGGCCGGCGGATTGCCAACACGATCCCCGGCAGCCCCGCGCCCGACCCGAGATCGACCACCCGCTCCCCCTCGGGGATCAGCTCGGCGATCGCGGCGCAGTTGAACAGGTGCCGCTCCCAGATGCGCCCCGCCTCGCGGGGGCCGATGAGGCCCCGCTCGATACCGGTGGTCGCCAGCAGGTGCGCGTAGGCCCGCGCCTGGGGCGCGGCGGCGCCGAACACCGCGGCAACGGCGTCCGCGACCCGCGTCACGCCGGCCTTCGGAGGGGGGAAGCTCACCTCATGCGTCGCGCAGCACCACGACGCGACGGGCGGGTTCGACGCCCTCGGACTCGCTGTGCACGCCGTCGATCGCGCTGATGGCGTCGTGGATCATCTTGCGTTCGAAGGGGTTCATCGCCGCGAGCCGGGCCGGCTCACCGGAGGCCAGGACCCGGGCGGCCGTCTCGGTCGCCAGCGCCACCAGTTCGGCGCGGCGGCCCTGCCGGTAACCGCTGACGTCGAGCATCAGCCGGCTGCGCTGCCCCGTCTGCTGCGTCACCGCCAGCCGGGTCAGGTCCTGCAGGGCGTCCAGCGTCTCGCCCTTCGGGCCGATCAGGGACCGCAGTCCCGAGCCGACGATCGCCACCACGGCGCGGTCGTTCTCGACATCCAGGTCGATGTCGCCGTCGAAGTCGATGATGTCCAGCAGCCGCTCGAGGTAGTCGGCGGCGATGTCCCCCTCGCGCACGAGCAGCCCGCCGGACTCCCCACCGGGCCTCTCACGGCCGTCCGCGGCGCCGTCTGCCTCGCCGCCGCCCGCGGCGCCGTCTGTCTCGCCGTCCGCGGCGCCGTCTGCCTCGCCGCCCGCCTCCGGGCCCACCACGGTCGCCTCCGCGACGGTGGCCGCGCCGGCCTCGTCCGGGGCGGCGGCGCCGGTAGCGGTGTCATGGGTCGTTGCCCGGCTCGTTCCCCCGTCGGGAAGCGCGACGGTGTCGCCGGTTACCTGCTCGACGTCGGTGTCACTCACGAAAGTCCTCGATCCTTGTTCCGGGCGCCGGCGGGCACGGCCGGCGCCTGTCGCGACGTCAGCGTCGCTTCTTGGCCTTGCTGGGTCGTTTCGCGGGCGGGCGGTTGCCGCCGGCCTTCTGCGGTCTCTGCCCGGGACGCGGCGGGGCCGGCCGGGCCGGCGGCGGGGCCGTCTCGTCGATCCCGGTCCCGTCGGCGGCGGTCTCGTCGATCGCCGACTCGTCGCCCGGCGCCCTCGTGACGAGCGAGGTCGTCGCGGCGCCGTCGGCGCGCCCCGGGCGCACCGGTCGCTTACCCGGAGGCGGGGCCAGCGTCCGCCCGAGCTCGCCGGCCGGAGGCTTGAGCTTGTCCTCGTGCGGGTGGAACTTGTTGATGTACAACTGCTGGCACATCGTCCACGTGTTCGAGGTGAACCAGTACAGCAGCACGCCCAACGGGAAGAACAGGCCGGAGCCGAGCGTCCCGAGCGGGATCAGGTACAGCATCAGCTTCTGGACCGTCGCGGCGGTGCCCTCGGCGGTGACCGGGTTGCCGACACGGACCAGCTTCTGCGTCATGAAGGTGGCCGTCGCGCTGATCAGCACGAGGATCAAGATGACGGTGACGGTGGTGCTCTGGGTGCCGCCGAGCAAGCTGATCTGCTCGTGGGAGTCGGTCAGTCGCCCGGCGAGCGGGGCGCCGAACAGCTTGGACTGCGCGGCGTCGCAGGTCTCGGTCCTGGTGAAGGTGTACAGCGTCAGGTGCGGATCGCCCAACGCATGCTTACAGCTGTAGACCGAGTTCGCCAGGTGCCGCAGCGCGTGGTACAGGCCGTAGAACACCGGCAGTTGGGCGAACATCGGCAGGCAGCCCGACAGCGGGTTGAAGCCGTGCTCCTGCTGGAAGGCCATCATCTGGCGCTGCATCTCGGCGCGGTCGTCCTTGTACTTCTTGCGCAACTTCTGCAATTCCGGCTGGAACTTCTGCATCTCGCGCTGGTACTTGACCTGCTTGACGAACAGCCGGAACAGCAACAGCCGCGCCGTGATGACCAAGAAGACGATCGAGAGCGTCCAGTTCAGGCCGCCCGCGGGGTCCAGGCCCAGGAGGTTGAACAGGTGGTGCCACTGCAGCAGCACCCACGACACCGCCGTGTACAAGAAGTCGAGCACTCAACTACTCCTAGCGTGCCGGGGTGGCCGGTACGGGGTCGTAGCCCCCGGCATGGAAGGGGTGGCAGCGCAACAGGCGCCGCAGCGCCAGCCAGCCACCGCGCAGTGCGCCGAACCGCTCGATCGCGACGACGGCGTACTCGCTGCAGGTGGGCGCGTACCGGCACGACGGCGGGCGTAGCGGACTGATGGCGATCCGGTACAGCCGCAGCAGTGCCAGCACCGCTCGCGCGATCACCGCGATCCCCCCAGGCGTGACAGCGCGCCGTCCAGGTCCGCGCCCAGCCGCTCCGAGGTCGCCGCGGCCGAGCCGGGCAGCGCCCGCACGACCGTCCCGCTGCCGGCGGGGAACCGATCGAGGCGGCGGGCCAGCTCGGCGCGCAACCGGCGGCTGACCCGGTGCCGCTGCACGCTGCCCCCGACGGTGCGCCCGACGACCAGCCCCACCAGGGCCGGGCCGGGGCGCAACGCGTCCTGGCGGTGGATCACGAGAACACCGCGCCGCGCCCGGCGACCCGCGCGGACGACCGCGGCGAAGTCCGCCGAGCGCCGCATCCGGGAGGCTGCGGGGAGCACAGCAGGGGAAACGACCGGCTCAGGCGGAAAGTTCGCGGCGGCCCTTGCGGCGGCGGGCGGCGAGGATCGCGCGTCCCGCCCGGGTGCGCATCCGCAGCCGGAAGCCGTGCGTCTTGGCACGACGGCGGTTGTTGGGCTGGAAAGTGCGCTTGCTCACGGCGGGAACTCCAAAGACTCCACGGTGCTACCAGTGTCACGGCTGTCGATCGTCCGCCAACGGAAGCCGCAGGTGGCGCGGCCGTCGGCCGCTGGCGCCTCCGGCGAGGCTGGGATCCGGGCGCGCTCACGCGCGTCCTGCATCCTGCCGGACCCCACCACGGTACGGACTGTGGTGCGGCCAGGTCAAACCGCCGGCGCTACGGACCTCCCGGCGCGGCCGGGGATGAGGATGCTAGCGCCGTTCGGCGCAGGACCGGCGGCGACACGCCGCCCCCGGATTGCCCCGCAGGTGAACCCGCTGCTAGTTTCCCCCACCGTGCCACCCCGATAGGGGGATGTGCCGGCAGTGCCCACACTGCCCCGCCCTCCGACCCGGGGACGCCGGGTTCTCCGCGTACACAGCATGTGGAGAACTCTGTGGAAGATGCGGTCCTACGGGGTTCTGGGATGCTCGGACAGGTGTTCAATGCTCGACTCGGGTACGCGTCTTGCTGAACACCGCGCCCGTGCCGTCGAACTGGGGAGTGACTCCGCCCGTGGATGACCGCGTCGACCTACCCGTCGACCTGCCCAGCGTCTGGACACGGATCAAGGTCAGGCTCGACGACGACACCATCAGCCCCTACCAGCGCGCGTGGATCGGGCTGACCCGCCCGCTCGGCCTGGTCGAGGACACCGCGTTGCTGGCCGTCCCCAACACCTTCGCCAAGGACTACTTCGAGGGCCGGCTGAGCCCGTTGATCACGAAACTGCTCGCCGACGAGATGGGCCGTGACATCCGGGTGGCCATCACCGTCGACGACCCGCAGGAGGAGGGCCGGGCAGCGGACACCGCCCGTGACGACGAGGACGACCCCTGGGCAGAGGACGAGGACGAGCCCGAGTTGGTGGTGGCCCCTGCGGCGGGGTGGTCGCCGCGGCGGGCCGCCGCGCCCAACGGTGCGGCCAAGGACGCTCGCCTGAACCCGAAGTACACCTTCGACACCTTCGTCATCGGCTCGAGCAACCGGTTCACCCACGCCGCCGCGGTCGCCGTGGCCGAGGCGCCTGCACGCGCGTACAACCCGCTGTTCATCTACGGCGACTCCGGGCTCGGCAAGACGCACCTGCTGCACGCGATCGGCCACTACGCCCAGCACCTGCAGCCCGGCCTGCGCACCCGCTACATCTCCAGCGAGGAGTTCACGAACGACTTCATCAACTCGGTCCGCGACGACAAGATGCAGGCCTTCCAGGCGCGGTACCGATCGGTGGACCTGCTGCTGATCGACGACATCCAGTTCCTCGAGCGGGCCGAGCGGACCCAGGAGGAGTTCTTCCACACCTTCAACACGCTGCACAATTCGAACAAGCAGATCGTCATCAGCTCGGACAAGGCTCCCCGCCAGCTCTCGATGCTCGAGTCACGGCTGCGGACGCGGTTCGAATGGGGCCTGATCAGCGACGTGCAGGCTCCGGACCTGGAGACCCGCATCGCCATCTTGCGCAAGAAGGCGGCGCAGGACGGGATGAACCTGCAGCCCGAGGTGCTCGAGTACATCGCGACGAAGATCCAGAGCAACATCCGCGAGCTCGAGGGTGCCCTCATCCGGGTCACCGCGTTCGCCAGCTTGAACCGGCAAACGATCGAGATGACGCTCGTCGAGAACGTCCTGAAGGACCTCATCAGCGAGTCCGACACGCCCGAGATCACCGCAGCCATGATCATGGCGGTGACCGCCGAGTACTTCTCGCTGACCATGGACGATCTCACCGGAGCCTCCCGCTCCCGCCTCGTCGTCAGCGCCCGCCAGCAGGCGATGTACCTGTGCCGCGAGCTCACCGACCTGTCCCTGCCCCGCATCGGGGAGAAGTTCGGCGGCCGCGACCACACCACCGTGATGCACGCCGAGCGCAAGATCCGCGCGCAGATGGCCGAGAAGCTCACCGTCTACAACCAGATCGCCGAGCTCACCAGTCGTATCAAGATCCGTGCCCGCGCCTGATCCGGCCGCGACCCTGCGCGCCCTCGCAGCACCGTGGCCCGTCATGCACACCCGCTCCCGCCGTCCTGTGGACAACCGTGTCGACGGCCGACCGGGACTGTGGACGGGCGTGACCGGCCCGCGGCGCGACCACCGTCACCGGAGCGTCGTGGGGATGTTCTACGGTGATTCCTCCACAGCCTCGACGGCGGGAATCGCGGGCCTCCGGCCGGTTATCCCCACCGTCCACAGCTGCGAAGACGACACCGAGAAGCTTTATCCCAGAAGGACATCTTCAACAGCAGGTCCGAACCCTGGCGTTGGGGATCACGGGCAGGAGGCAGCATGAAGGTCCGCGTCGAGCGCGATGCACTCGCCGATGCCGTGGCGTGGGCCGCGCGCAGCCTCGCCGTCCGCCCGACGATGCCCGTCCTGGCCGGGCTGCTGCTGTCGGTGGCCGACGACGTGCTCTCGATCGCCGGTTTCGACCTCGAGGCCAGCACCGAGATCGAGGTACCCGTCACGGCCGGTGAGACCGGCCAGGCGCTGGTGTCCGGCAGGCTGCTCGCCGACATCACCAAGGCGCTGCCGCCGCACCCGGTGGATCTCGCCGTCGACGGCTCCCGGCTGACGATCAACTGCGGCTCGGCGCGCTTCAACCTGCCGACGATGCCCGTCGAGGACTTCCCGAAGCTGCCCGCCATGCCCGGCACCGCGGGTGTGGTCGATGCCGCCGCGTTCGCGGCCGCCGTCGCCCAGGTGGCCGTCGCCGCCGGCCGCGACGACACCTTGCCGATGCTGACCGGTGTCCGGCTGGAGATCGAAGGCACCGGGCTGACCCTCGCAGCCACCGACCGCTACCGGCTGGCGGTGCGCGAGTTGCAGTGGCAGCCGCGTGACCCCGGGGCCGACGCCGTGCAGGTGCTGGTACCGGCGCGGACCCTGGCCGAGGCGGCCAAGAGTCTGGCCGGCAGCGACTCGTTGACCGTCGCGTTGACGGCCGGCGGCAACGGCGAGGGCCTCATCGGGTTCACCGGCACCGCCGGCGGCCGCTCCAGCCGAACCACCACCAGACTGCTGGACGCGACCTTCCCGCCGTACCGCTCGCTGCTGCCGGCCGACCATGCGGCGGTCGCCGAGATCGTGGTGCCGGCGCTGGTCGAGGCCGTCAAGCGCGTCGCCCTCGTGGCCGAGCGCAGCGCACCGGTCCGGCTGGAGTTCGCCGAGTCGTCCGTCGCGCTGAGCGCCGGCGGCGAGGACGAGGGACGCGCCGAGGAGCAGCTCGAGGTGAGGTACGAGGGCGAGCCGATCACGACGGCGTTCAACCCGCAGTTCCTCCTCGACGGACTCGGCGCTCTCGGGTCCACCGGCGCGCGGATGCTGTTCACGTCCGCGAACAAGCCGGTCGTGCTGCGAGCGGTCCCCGAGGCGAGCGCGCGGCCGGACCACGTCACGGCCGACGGCAACGACTACACGTATCTGATCATGCCCGTGCGGCTGCCCGGCTGAGCCGTCGCACGACCACCGTGTACGTCCGGCACCTGTCCCTCGTGGACTTTCGCAACTGGGAGGCGGCCGAACTGGCGCTGGAGCCGGGCGCCTGCGTGTTGGTGGGGGCCAACGGGCAGGGAAAGACCAACCTCGTGGAGGCGATCGGGTACGTCGCCACCCTCGCGAGCCACCGGGTCGCGAGCGACGCGCCCCTGATCCGGCGCGGTGCGCAGCGGGCGCTCGTACGGGCCGCGATCGCGGCCGGCGGCCGCGAACTGCGCGTGGAGATCGAACTGGAGGCCGGCCGCGCCAACCGAGCCCGGCTGAACGGCAATGCGGTGAGCCGGCCGCGTGACGTGCTGGGTGCGCTGCGCTGGGTGCTGTTCGCGCCGGAGGACCTCGCCATCGTCCGGGGCGACCCGTCCGAGCGGCGCCGGTTCCTGGACGACCTCGCGGTGGCGCGCAGCCCGCGGCTCGCGGGGGTGCGTGCCGACTACGAGCGGGTTCTCAAGCAGCGCGCCAGCTTGCTCAAGACCTCCGGCGCCGCGCGCCGCGGCGGCCGTTCCGCCGACCTGCGCGCCCTCGACGCCTGGGACGCCCAGCTGGCGTCGCACGGTGCCCAGTTGCTGGCAGCCCGGCTCGCGACGGTGCGGACGCTGCGCCCGTACGCGGCCGACGCCTACGGGCGGGTCGCCCCCGCGGGGGGGGCGTTCGCCCTGCGGTACCGCACCGCCCTGTCCGCCGCGCTGCCGGAACTGGACGAGCCGGACCCGGCGCCGGACCCGGCGGTCCTCGAGGCGGCGCTGCTGGCCCAGCTCGCGCAGTTGCGCCCGGTCGAACTCGAGCGCGGCGTCAACCTGGCCGGCCCGCACCGCGACGACCTCGAACTGGAGATCGCCACGATGCCGGTGCGCGGGTACGCCAGCCACGGGGAGGGCTGGTCCGCCGCGCTCGCGCTGCGCATCGGCAGCTTCGAACTGATGCGCGACGACGTGGCCGGGCACCCCGGGTCGGGCGATCCGGTGCTGGTGCTGGACGACGTGTTCGCCGAGCTGGACACGATGCGGCGCACCGAACTGGCCCGCATCGCGGCCAAGGCCGAGCAGGCCGTCATCACCGCCGCGGTGCCCGCGGACATCCCCGAGGAACTCGGCGGTGCCCGGTACGACGTCGACGGCGGGGCGGTGCGCCGTGTCCGGTGACGGACCGCGGCGGGCGTCGCGGCCCGGCCGGGCGGATGAGGCGTCGCTCACACCGTCGTCCACACCGAACGGTGGACAACCTGCCGATTCTGTGGATAACTCGCCCGAACCGGTGGACCCGGCGCGCGCCGCCCTGGAGGCCGCCCGCGCCCTGGCCCGTGGCCGCCCGCGCCCGCGCCGGGCCGGGGGGAGGCGGGCGCCGGCGTCGTCGGACCCGCGCCCGCGCGGTGGCTACTCCGGTGCCCACGCCGACGACACCGACCCGCAGCCGGTGGGGCGGCTGTTCGCCGAGCACGTCGGCGAGCGCGGCTGGCGGCGGCCGCTGAACGAGGCGCGACTGTTCACCGACTGGCCGGCGATCGTCGGGCCGGAGGTCGCGGCGCACTGCGCGCCGACCGCACTGCGCGACGGTGAGCTGCGGATCACCGCGCAGTCCTCGGCGTGGGCGACCCAGTTGCGGCTGCTCGCCGCGACGCTGCTGGCCCAGATCGTCGCCGAGGTCGGCGCCGACGTGGTTCGCCGGGTGGTCGTGACCGGGCCGGCGGCGCCGAGTTGGCGACACGGCCGTTGGTCGGTTCCGGGGGCGCGCGGACCCCGCGACACCTACGGCTGAGCGGCCCTGCCGGGGCCCTCATCCCGCGCAGGTGCGCCGGTGTGACGTATGTGAGTGGGGGGGCGCCCGAAGCCGATTCACGGCGCGCCTGTGGCGATTCAGGTGGCGTTGCGCCGGAATCTGTCCGCGTGATGCGGTAGACTGGAGCTGAATCCCTGGGGCAGACGACCGAGCGCCCGACGGGCTCCCGCGTCCGCCCCAGAGTCGTGTCGAGCCGGGTTCCATTATGCCCGGATCGTGCCGAGACCGCGCCGGCAGAGGATGCGCGGACCAGAGGGGAACGTGCCCGTGACGCGCGCCGCCGAGAAGAACGCCTACACCGGCAGTTCCATCACCGTCCTCGAGGGGCTCGAGGCGGTGCGCAAGCGCCCCGGCATGTACATCGGGTCGACCTCCGAGCGGGGCCTGCACCACCTGGTGTGGGAGGTGGTGGACAACTCCGTCGACGAGGCGCTGGCCGGCTACTGCGACCGGATCGACGTGACCCTGCTGTCCGACGGCGGTGTGCGAGTCGTGGACAACGGCCGCGGCATGCCTGTCGACATGCACCCGACCCAGAAGCGCCCCACCGTCGAGGTCATCCTCACCGTGCTGCACGCCGGCGGAAAGTTCGACGGCAAGGCCTACGCGGTCTCCGGCGGCCTGCACGGCGTCGGCGTCTCGGTCGTCAACGCGCTGAGCCACCGGCTGGAGGTCGAGATCGACAAGGACGGCTACCACTGGAGCCAGCCCTACGTCGACCAGCGGCCGGCCGCACCGCTGAAGAAGGGCGACCGGACGACCCGGACCGGCACCACCGTCACCTTCTGGGCGGACCCGAAGATCTTCGAGACCACCCAGTACAACTTCGAGACGATCTGCACCCGGCTGCAGGAGATGGCCTTCCTGAACAAGGGGCTGACGATCGTCGTGCGCGACGAGCGCGCGGCGCAGGACCGCGTCAACCCGCAGGCGCCCAGCGAGGCCACCTTCCACTACAGCGGCGGGCTGGCCGACTACATCCGCCACCTGAACGCGGCCAAGACCCCGCTGCACAAGACCGTCATCGCCTTCGAGGACGAGGACACCGAGGCCCGGCTGTCGGTGGAGATCGCGATGCAGTGGAACGAGACCTACGCCGAGTCGGTCCACACCTTCGCCAACACGATCAACACGGTCGAGGGCGGCACCCACGAAGAGGGCTTCCGTGCCGCGCTGACCTCCGTCGTCAACAAGTGGGGCTTCGACAGGGGGCACCTGAAGAAGGCCGACGACAAGCTCACCGGAGACGACATCCGCGAGGGGCTGGCGGCCATCGTGTCGGTCAAGCTCGGCGAGCCGCAGTTCGAGGGCCAGACCAAGTCCAAGCTCGGCAACTCCGAGGCGAAGTCGTTCGTGCAGCGCGTCTGCAACCAGTGGCTGGCGGACTGGTTCGAGCGCAACCCCACCGAAGGCAAGATCATCGTGACCAAGGCGGCGTCGGCCGCACGGGCCCGCAAGGCGGCGCAGCAGGCCCGCAAGCTGGCGCGCAAGAACGCGCTGGACACCATGGGCATGCCCGGCAAGCTGTCGGACTGCCGCTCGACCGACCCGCGCGAGAGCGAGCTGTACATCGTGGAGGGCGACTCCGCGGGCGGGTCGGCGAAGGCCTGCCGCGACTCGATGTTCCAGGCGATCCTGCCCATTCGTGGGAAGATCATCAACGTCGAGAAGGCCCGCATCGACCGGGTCCTGAAGAACACCGAGGTCCAGGCGATCATCACGGCGCTGGGTACCGGGATCCACGACGACTTCGACCTGTCCAAGCTGCGCTACCACAAACTGGTGCTCATGGCCGACGCCGACGTCGACGGCCAGCACATCACCACCTTGCTGCTGACGCTGCTGTTCCGGTTCATGCGCCCGCTGATCGAGCACAACCACGTGTACCTGGCCGCGCCGCCGCTGTACAAGATCAAGTGGTCGAAGGGGGAGCCGGGGTTCGCGTACTCCGACCGCGAGCGCGACGCGCTCGTCGCGCAGGGCCTGCAGGCCGGCCGCAAGCTCCCCAAGGAGGAAAGCGAGCGCACCCAGCGGTACAAGGGCCTGGGCGAGATGAACGCCAAGGAACTGTGGGAGACCACGATGGACCCGTCGAACCGGATCCTGCGGCTGGTCACCCTGGACGACGCCGCCACCGCCGACGGGCTGTTCTCGATCCTCATGGGGGAGGACGTCGAGGCGCGGCGCTCGTTCATCGTGCGCAACGCGAAGGACGTCCGGTTTCTGGATATTTGAGTTGGCTCGCCGGTCGGTGTCAGACGCGCGCGCAACCACCCGCCGGCTCCGCCGGCGGGGGCCAGGCCCATCCACGCGCGCGCATCTGACACCGACCTCTGATCCGTCCGGTTGCGGTTCGTCCGACGTCGGACCGCAGACCTCCACCGCGTCTTACTTGAAGGTTGTTGATGACTGACACCACGGATACCGGCTCGTTCGACCGGATCGAGCCGGTCGACATCCAGACCGAGATGCAACGGTCCTACATCGACTACGCGATGTCGGTGATCGTGGGCCGGGCGCTGCCGGACGTGCGCGACGGCCTGAAGCCGGTGCACCGCAAGATCCTCTACGGCATGTACGACTCCGGGTACCGGCCCGACCGCGGGTACGTCAAGTGCGGCCTGGTCGTCGGCGACGTCATGGGCAACTACCACCCCCACGGCGACACCGCGACCTACGATGCGCTGGTGCGGATGGCGCAGCCGTGGTCGCTGCGCTACCCGATGATCGACCCGCAGGGCAACTTCGGCTCGCCCGGCAACGACCCGGCGGCCGCGTACCGGTACACCGAGTGCCGGCTGCAGAACCTCGCCATGGAGATGCTGCGGGACATCGACAAGGAGACGGTCGACTTCGTCCCCAACTACGCGGGCAACACCGTCGAGCCGGTCATCCTGCCGGCGCGCATCCCGAACCTGCTGGTCAACGGCTCCGAGGGCATCGCGGTCGGCATGGCCACCAAGATCCCGCCGCACAACCTGCGCGAGGTGGCCGCCGGGGTGGCGTGGGCGCTGGAGCACCCGGACGCGCAGCCCGAGGAGCTCCTGGACGAACTGGTCAGGCTCATCCCGGGACCGGACTTCCCGACGCGGGCGCTGATCGTCGGCCGGGACGGGATCGAGGAGGCCTACCGCACCGGCCGGGGCTCGATCCGGATGCGGGCCGTCGTCACCGTCGAGGAGGACAACAAGGGCCGCACCATCCTGGTGGCGACCGAGTTGCCGTACCAGGTGAACCCGGACAACCTGGTCGAGTCGATCGCGGTGCTGGCCAAGGAGGGCAAGGTCGCCGGCATCGCGGACATCAACGACGAATCCTCCGACCGGATCGGCATGCGCATCGTCGTCACCCTCAAGCGGGATGCCGTGGCGAAGGTCGTGCTGAACAACCTGTTCAAGCACACCCAGCTGCAGACCACCTTCGGCGCCAACATGCTGGCGATCGTCGACGGCGTGCCGCGGACGCTGCGACTGGACCAGTTCGTCAGCTACTACGTCGAGCACCAGGTGGAGGTCGTCGTCCGGCGCACCCGGTACCTGCTCAAGGAGGCCGAGGTCCGCGCCCACATCCTGCGCGGGTACCTCAAGGCGCTCGACCAGTTGGATGCGGTGATCGCGCTGATCCGCAACTCGGCCTCGGCCGAGGAGTCCAAGGCCGGCCTCATGGATCTGCTGCAGATCGACGAGGTGCAGGCCGAGGCGATCTTGAACCTGCAGCTGCGGCGCCTGGCCGCACTGGAGCGGCAGCGGATCATCGACGAGGCCGCCGAGATCGAGGCGAAGATCGCCGATCTGAACGACATCCTGGCCAGGCCCGGGCGGCAGCGCACGATCATCCGCGACGAACTCGGGGAGATCGTCGCGAAGTACGGCGACGACCGGCGCACCCAACTCGTCCCGTACGACGGCGATGTGTCGATCGAGGATCTCATCGCCAACGAGGACGTCGTCGTCACGGTCACCCGCACCGGGTACGCCAAGCGCACCAAGACCGACCTGTACCGCGCGCAGCGGCGCGGCGGCAAGGGTGTGCAGGGGGCCGCCCTGCGCCAGGACGACATCGTCGAGCACTTCTTCGTCACGACCACCCACGACTGGATCTTGTTCTTCACCAACAAGGGACGCGTCTACCGCGTGAAGGCCTACGAGTTGCCCGAGGCCAACCGCAACGCCCGCGGGCAGCACGTGGCCAACCTGCTGGCCTTCCAGCCGGACGAGACGATCGCGAACGTCATCACGTTGAAGAACTACGAGGTGGCGCCGTACCTGGTGCTCGCCACCAAGCACGGCCTGGTCAAGAAGACCAAGCTGACCGACTTCGACTCCAACCGCTCCGGCGGCGTGATCGCCATCAACCTGCGCGAGGACGACGAACTGATCGACGCCGCCCTCGTCTCGCCCGAGGACGACCTGCTGCTGGTCAGCCGGCACGCCATGTCGATCCGGTTCCGCGCCGACGATGACACGCTGCGCCCGATGGGTAGAGCTACCTCCGGAGTGTTCGGGATGCGCTTCAACGCGGGCGACGAATTGCTCGCGATGGAGGTCGTCCGGGCCGGTGAGGAGGCTGTGGAAATCTTGGTCGCGACTGAGGGGGGCTATGCCAAGCGCACCCGGATCGACCAGTATCCGGTCCAGGGACGTGGCGGTAAGGG
>SCQZ01000035.1 GCA_004299665.1 Jatrophihabitans sp. | reverse complement strand
TTCGTCCCCGTCGAGCAGCTCGCTGCGAGCCTGGCATGAACGGCCCCCGCGGGCGGATCCCCGCCGGCGTGCACGAGGGCGGGCAGTTCGCCGCCAGCGCGCGGTCCGAGGCTGACGTCGCGCTCGACGGCACCGCGTTCCAGCTCCGTCTCGACGAGCCCGTCAGGCTCGACACCGCACACCTGGACGCACTGCCGGACTGGCCGCTCGGCGGCGAGCCGAGCCTGGACTACAGCTGGGACGAGAACGACCACTTCGGCATCACGCTGACGTGGGAAGGCGAGGCCTACGGCGTCTGGTACACCGGTCCGGGCTGGAAGGACGTCGACGACTCCTTCGACATCGGGGAAGGGCCCGAGGTGTCCAGCGGTGACCGGGACCGACTGCGCGCGTACGGCCGCGCCGCCCTGACCCGGGCCAGCATCCTGACCGGCGAGGTCACGACCGCCGCGCACTCCGGACGCGCTCGCGCCGCCGTTCAGGCGCTCGCCCTCGGCCGCGCCCGGGACGCCTCACGGCTGGCCGGCGTCGAGCAGCGGGCCTAGTACCCCGCGGCGTGGAACTGCTCGACGATCGCCCTCGGGATGCGGCCACGAACCGGCAGCTCCAGCCCCCGCGCCTGCGCCCAGGCCCGGACCGCCTTCGGGTCGTAGTCGGCGCTCGGCCCCCGGGACCGGAACGTCGCCCGCGACACCGGGATCTCCTTGCGTGCCGCGTCGATGAACCGGCTCAGCCCAGCGCGCAGCTGCTCGGCGTGCTCGTCCGTCAGGTCGATCTCGTACAGCCTCCCGTCCAGGCCGAACGTCACCGTCTGTTGAGCCGGCGTCCCGTCAACGTCGTCCGTCAGGACCGTCGTCCTCACCTGCGCCACTGCTGCCTCCGATCGCTGTCCCCTGCCGGTACCGGCCCAACCGTATGTGCCGCGTCGCGCACCGTGCGGTTGCCGCACATGAGCAGACCGAGATCACGACGAGAGGACCCGACGATGGCGCTGCAGACGATCCACCCCGCACGTGAGGCGCTGCTGGAGTTTGCGGACAACGAGTCGACGAGCATCGCCCAGGCGCTGCGCATGGCTGCGGAGAGCAACGAGGCGGACGCCGACGGTTGCCGCGACGCCGGCGACCTGGCCAACGCCCAGCTGCTGCGTGAGTCGGCGGCCGCCTGGCGCCGGAAGGCGGAGCGGTTCGCGGCGTTGTGCGAGGCGCTCCCCGCCGAGGGCTGAACCGTGCCGACGCCGAAGCCGTTCACGGAGCTGCGTGTCGTTCGCACGGCCGCATGGCTGGCCGACGACCTGCGCGCTGGCACCGATCTGCCGGTCGTGCACGACCTGGGCCTGGACGTCCAGCCCGGGGCCCGTCGCACCGCCTGGTGGGCGCCGCACCAGTTCATCGCCCGGCTGACCGTCACCCCCGAGGCCCAGCTGCCCGACCTGGCCTCGCCGGGCCCGGCATGGCTCGCGACCGTTCCGCCCGAACTTCTCGGCCGGGCGGTCTGGTGCGGACCGGCAGGCGCACTGTCCAGATGCCGCCTGTGGGACGACGGCCCCGCGTTCGCCAAGCCGGCCGAGGTCAAGGTCGCCGCTCTGCCGGCGCAGATGTACCCCACCTCGGACGCCTTCATGGATGCGCTGCGCGCGGCTCGGCTGCACCCGACGTCCTGGGTGGTCGTGTCCGACCCGCTCGAGCTCGTCGCCGAGTACCGGTGCTTCGTCGCGCCGCGGGACGGGCGAGCATCCGTCGTGGCCGCCAGCGCCTACCTGTTCGACGGCGTCACGTGGGACGCCTGGGAGCCGACCAGCGCGCCCGACCCGTCCGAGGCTGTCGAGTTCGCGCAGACCGTGCTCGCGAGCACCCCCGGCCCGGACGGCTGGGTCCTCGACGTTGGGCGGACGTCGGCTGGAGGCTGGGTCGTCATTGAGGCGAACGCCGCCTGGTCGTCCTCGCCGTACCACGCGGACGCACACGGCGTCGTCGCGGCGATCCTCGCCTCCCAGACCCCGCCCGTGCCGCCGCGGTGGCGGTGGCGGTCCGACCCCGTCTTCGACGAACGCGCGGTCCCCCTGCGGATCCGGACGCCCGTCCTCGCACCACACGATCGCCTGCCGCACATGGACAAGGCATGAGCACGCAGATGCAGGACGCAGTCCACGCGGCTGCGCAGGCGCTCGCCCAGGCGGACGGCGTCGACTACTTCGAAGTCCTCAACCTGGCCGGCATCGCCGACTACG
>SCQZ01000005.1 GCA_004299665.1 Jatrophihabitans sp. | reverse complement strand
CGCGAAGGTCAGCGGGGCGCGTTTCTACTTCCTCACCGGCGTCGGCGCCCAGCTCGAACTGGCACTGGTCAACCTGGCGATGGCCCAGGCGGACGCGGCCGGGTTCACACCCGTGATCGCCCCCGCGCTGGTCCGGCCCGAGGTCATGGAGGGCACCGGCTTCCTCGGCGCGCACGCCGCCGAGGTGTACCGCCTGGCCGAGGACGAGCTGTACCTGGTCGGCACCTCGGAGGTGGCGCTCGCCGGCTACCACTCCGGCGAGATCCTGGACGCGGCGACGCTGCCGCTGCGCTACGCCGGCTTCTCCTCGTGCTTCCGCCGCGAGGCCGGCTCGCACGGCAAGGACACCAAGGGCATCATCCGGGTCCACTGGTTCGACAAGGTCGAGATGTTCAGCTACACGACCGTCGAGGACGCCTACGACGAGCACCGGCGGCTGCTGGCCTGGGAGCGGGAGTTCCTGGACAAGCTCGAACTGGCCTACCGCGTCATCGACGTGGCGGCGGGGGACCTCGGCTCGTCCGCCGCGCGCAAGTTCGACATCGAGGCGTGGTTCCCGTCGCAGGGCACCTACCGCGAGCTGACCTCGACCTCGAACTGCACGACCTTCCAGTCGCGCCGGCTCAACATCCGGGCCCGGGCGGCGGGCGGGCCGGTGCAGCCGGTGGCCACGCTGAACGGCACGCTGTGCGCCGTCGCGCGCACGATCGCCTGCTTGCTCGATCACCACCAGCAGCCCGACGGGTCGGTGTACGTGCCGGCCGCGCTGCGGCCCTGGCTGGGCGGCCGCGAGGTGCTCTCGCCCTGATCAAGCTCATCGCCACCGACCTCGACGGCACCTTGCTGCGCGCCGACGGCACCGTGTCCGGACGCACCCGGGCCGCACTGCGCGCCGCGGAGGACGCCGGCCTGGTGATCGCGTTCGTCACCGGGCGCCCGCCCCGGTGGCTGGACGACGTCATCGAGACGACCGGCCATCTCGGGGTCGCGGTCGGCGCGAACGGCGCGGTGCTGTACGACATGGCGACCGAGCAGGTGCTGGTCTCGCACAGCCTGACGGTCGACGCGATGCGGCAGGTGGCCACCCAGTTGCGCGCGTCGTTCCCGGACGTGCAGTTCGCCGCGGAGTACGGCCAGTCCTTCGCCGCCGAACCCGGCTACGTGCACGACTGGGAGATCAACCCGCGCCTGGACCGGCGCGGCTTCCCGCCGCCGGACCCGATCGTCGGCGACCTGGATCTGGTGACCTCCCAGCCCGCGCTGAAACTGCTGGCCAAGGATCGCGGCGCCGACGCCGACGAGTTCTTGTCCGCGGCGGACGGCCTGCTCGCCGGGCGGGCCAGCGTCACCCACTCCTCGGCCTACGGGCTGCTCGAGATCGCCGCGCCGGGGGTCACGAAGGCGACGGGGCTGGCCGAACTCGCCTCCCGGCACGGCATCGGTGCCGCCGAGGTGGTGGCGATCGGGGACATGCCCAACGACGTCCCGATGCTGCAATGGGCCGGGCGCTCCTACGCGGTGGCCAACGCCCACCCCGCGGCCCGGGCGGCGGCGGACGAGATCTGCGCCAGCAACGAGCAGGACGCCGTCGCCGTGATCGTCGAGGCGCTGCTCGCCTGAGGGACACGCCGGGGCACGCGCGCGATGATTTCCGCGTCAGGTGGCCGTCCAACAAGATGTCCGCACCGATTCCCGAGAGGCCCGGCCATGACCCGCAGGACCGTCGCGCACCTGTTCTCCTCCGTCAACGGGGTGGTGGAAGCACCCAACCTGTTCCAGTTCGACGCCTTCGGCCCGGAGGAGGGCGAGCTGATGGGCCGCACGCTCGGGCCCGTCACCGACGCGGTCATCGGGCGCACCCTCTGGCAGGAGTGGTCGCAGTACTGGCCCGGCAACGACGACCCGTTCGGCTCGTTCATCAACCCGGTGCGCAAGCACGTCCTGTCCTCGACGCTCGCCGGTGACATCGGCTGGAACAGCACCGTGGTCGACGGGGACCCGGTGGCCTACGTCGAGCAGCTCCGGCGCACCGGCGAGGGCGACATCAGCGTGTGCGGCGGCATCGCCACGATCCGCTCGCTGTTCCTGGCCGGCGTCGTGGACGAACTGACCCTCACCGTCCATCCCGTCGTGACCGGCGAGGGGCGGCGCCTGTTCGACGAGGCCGTCCCGCTGATGCGGCTGCGGCTGGTTGCCGGCCGTACCACCGCGGCCGGCAACGCCATCGTGACCTACGCCCTGCGGGACTGACCGATCCGCCCTCGCGTGGCCGACAAGGGCTCGGATTACTCAGAGGTACTGGCCGGTGCCGCCGGGGCGCTCCTCGTCGTCGTCCCCGCCGCGCTGCATCCCGGGCGGAATGATCATCTGCCCGCCCAGCCCGACGATGACGTGACGCTCCCCGGGACCGGAGGGCAGCGCCCGCCCGCGCATCTGCTCCAGCTGCGCCCGCGCGGCCATCTGCTGCGCGAACAGCGCGGTCTGGATGCCGTGGAACAGCCCCTCCAGCCAGCCGACGAGTTGCGCCTGCGCGATCCGCAGCTCCGCCTCCGAAGGCACCTCGGAGCCGAACGGGAGCGAGAGTCGCGACAGCTCCTCGCGCAGGTCGGGCGCCAGGCCGTCGGCCAGTTCGGTGATCGAGGACTCGTGGATCTCCCGCAGCCGCTGCCGGCCCGCCTCGTCGAGCGGGGCGGCGCGCACCTCCTCCAGCAACTGCTTGATCATCGTCCCGATCCGCATCACCTTGTCCGGTCGCTCGACCTGCGAGGTGATCGCCTCGGCCTCGCTGGCCGCGTCGGTCTCGTTCGTCGGCGCCTCGGCGCCCGCGTTGTCTTCGGTCACGTCACCCAGTCTCCCCTACCCGGAGCAGGACCTTGCCGATGTGTTCGCTGGACTCGACCACCCGGTGCGCCTCGGCGGCGTCCGCGAAGGGAATCACCCGGTCGACGACGGGGCGCACGGCACCGGACTCGATGAGCGGCCAGACCGCGTGCTCGGTCGCGGCGACGATCTGCGCCTTCTGCGCGAGCGGGCGGGCCCGCAGTCCGGCGGCGTGGACGGTGGCGCGCTTGGCGAGCAACATCCCCAGGTCGAGTTCGCCGGCACGGCCGCCCTGCAGGCCGAGCACGACGAGCCGGCCCCCCACCGCCAGCGCCCGCAGGTTGCGCGACAGGTAGGAGCCGCCCATGTTGTCCAGGACGACGTCGACGCCGGTGCCGCCGGTCTCGTCCAGCACGCGCTCGTC
>SCQZ01000333.1 GCA_004299665.1 Jatrophihabitans sp. | reverse complement strand
CTGGACCGCCTCGTCGCGAACGGTGTGATCGCCGGCTTCGCGCCCACCCTCGACCCGGTGGCCCTGGGCTACCAGATCACCGCGTTCGCGACGCTGGAAATCCGCCAGGGGCACGGCGTCGAGGTGCTCGCGCACCTGCGGGCCATCCCCGAAGTGCTCGAACTGCACACGATCACCGGTGCCGGGGACATGCTGTGCCGCGTCGTCGCCCGCTCCAACGAGGATCTGCAACGGGTGCTCGACCTGGTCACCCGCGACTCGGACATCGTGCGGACCTCGACGGTCATCGCGCTGACCAACCCGATCTCGCACCGGGTGCTGCCGTTGGTGGCCGGCGACCGGTCGGAGCGCCCCGGCCGCTGAGCCGCACCCGTCGAACGGTCAGCCGCTGAAGGGTTTCGCGCTCACCAGTTCGACGGTCATCGTCTTGCCCGCCGGCGTCTCGTAGGAGACGGTCTCGCCCTCGCGCTTGCCCTGCAGCGCCTGCCCGATGGGCGAACTGGGGGAGTAGACCTGGATGCCGGCCGTCTCGGCCTCCTCGCGGGAGCCGAGCAGGAACGTCTCGTCCTCGAAGTCGCCGCTGTCGGCATGGAAGCGGACCGTGACGACCATGCCTGGCTCGGCGACGCCGTCGTCCGGCGGTGCGGTGCCGACCTTCGCGCGCCGCAGGATCTCCTGCAGCTGCAAGATGCGCCCCTCCTGCCTGCCCTGCTCCTCGCGAGCGGCCTGGTAGCCGCCGTTCTCGCGCAGGTCGCCCTCCTCGCGCCGGTCGTTGATCTCCTTGGCGATGATCGGCCGGCCGGCGATGAGTTCCTCGAGTTCGCGCGACAGTCGGTCGTGGGCCTCCTGGGTCAACCAGGTGACATCGGCTGCGGATGGGGTGGACACGGGAACTCCTGGGCGGTGTGAGGTCGTAAACGAACTTCGAACGTAACACCGCGGGGCACCCGGGCGCAGCCGTGTGCCGCCGCGGCAGCCTGATCAGGGACAATAGCGAACGTGACCGACCCGTTGCGCCTCATGGCCGTGCATGCGCACCCCGACGACGAGTCGAGCAAGGGTGCCGCGACGATGGCACGCTACGTCGACGAGGGTGTCGACGTCCTCGTCGTGACCTGCACCGGCGGGGAGCGCGGCAGCATCCTCAACCCCGCGCTGCAGGGCCGGGCGGACATCGAGGCGAACATCAGCGAGGTGCGCCGCGCCGAGATGCGGCGGGCCCGCGAGATCCTCGGGATCCGCCAGCACTGGCTGGGCTTCGTCGACTCCGGCCTGCCCGAGGGTGACCCGCTGCCGCCGCTGCCCGACGGCTGCTTCGCCCTGGTGCCGATCGAGGACGCGACCGAGCGCCTGGTGCGCGAGATCCGCGACTTCCGCCCGCACGTGGTCACGACCTACGACGAGAACGGCGGCTACCCGCACCCCGACCACGTCCGCTGCCACGAGATCACGGTCGCTGCCTTCGACGCCGCGCCCGACCCGGACCGGTTCCCGGACGCGGGCGACCCGTGGCAACCGCTCAAGCTCTACTACGACGTCGGCTTCAGTGACGGCAAGTTCGCCGCGATCGAGCAGGCCATGACCGCGCAGGGCCTCGAATCGCCGTTCGCCGGCTGGCGGGAACGACGGGCGCGGTGGGAGGGCAAGACCCGCCCGCCGAAGATCACCACGCAGGTGAACGTCGTTCCCGCCAGCCGGCGAACGGCGATTCGAGGCCCTGCGCGGTCATGGCCTGCTCGATCGCGGCGAACTTGCCGTCACTGAAGCCG
>SCQZ01000332.1 GCA_004299665.1 Jatrophihabitans sp. | reverse complement strand
CGGGTCGCGGAACTGGAGCGGGCGGCCGGCGGCGAACGGCGCAGCGCGCGTCACGAGCGCAACCTCGACGACGCGCGCCTCGCCGTGCTGGTGGACACGCTGACGCAGGCTGCCGCCGGCGTCCGCGCCGAACTCGCCCTGCCCGCCACCCACCTGCGGCCCGCGGACGCCGTCGCCGGCGGCCTCACGTCCGCCGCGCCCGGCGCCGGGCGGGCCATCGACGACGCGATCGCCCTGGAGCAGGTGCTGCGCGCCCCCGGAACGCACCTGATCGTCGACGGCTACAACGTCTCCAAGAGCGGGTACCCCGACCTGGACCTCGCCGGCCAGAGGCGGCGCCTGGTCGCGGCGCTGGCCGCGCTGGCCGCCCGCACGCGCGCGGAGGTCACCGTCGCGTTCGACGGCGTCGTGGCCGCCGCGCCGCGGGGCGCGGGTGGGCGCCCGCCGCGAGGTGTCCGGGTGAGGTTCAGCGCCGGGGAGCCGGCGGACGACCTCATCCGCCGCCTGTTCGCGGCCGAGCCCGCCGGGCGGGTCGTGGTGGTCGTCACCTCGGACGCCGCGATCGTGTCCGACGTGCGGGCTGCCGGGCGGGTCAGCGCCCCGGCAGCGATACTCCTGGCCGTGCTGGCCTGACGCCGACACGCCGCGGGCCGGGACCGGCCCGGCAGCTTCCTGCCGCCTTGACGCGCGTCGGCGGCCGGACGCGGGCGGGCGCGCAGAAACGTCCGACCCCCGGTCTACCGTCGGCGCACCCGATCCCCGAGGAGTTCCGATGATCATCGACTGTGACACCTGCCCGGTCGCCGGAGAGGGCTGCCCGGACTGCGTCGTGGCGTTCCTGCTGGACCGCCCGCGCCCGCGGGTACGGATCGACGCGGTCGAGCGTCGCGCCCTGACCCGGCTCGCGTCCGCCGGGCTGGTGGGCGCCCTGCCGCCGGAAACATCCCGATCTGTCAGGGAAGGTGCGTGATTCGAAGGGCTCTTAATGACAAGAACGGGGGGCGCCGTTGCACCCCCGCGAACCCCGTCGTAACCTTTCCGAGACATTCGGTTCGGTTAGGTGTCCGCACCGGGCATCGCCGAGTGTCACTGCCGAATCGACCGCCGCGCAACCCGTCACTCACACGGTTGCCGGCCCGAACCGGGGACCCGCGTTTCCTGGGGTGAATCGGCGCAGCGCACGGCTCCGAACCGGAGTCGCGCCGTGCCGTAGGGCTGCTTCCCGCCCGAACCCGTCAGCTAACCCGGTAGGCAGCTGAAGGAAGAAACGGAGTTGTGCCGACTGTGGCACGAGCGAACCGTCGCCGGATCCGGCGCCTCGCCCTCGTCTCGTCCGTCGCAGCGATCGCTGCGCTGACCCCGGTGCTCGGGCAGAGCGCCACGGCGGACCCGCCGCCCGGACAGCCCACGGTGGCGCAGATCCAGCGGCAACTCGGCGAGCTGGCCTTCGCCAACACCCAACTCGTCGAGCAGTACGACGTCGCGCAAGGCGACGTCGCGGTCAAGACGCAGGCGGCGCAGCAGGCCGAGCAGCTGGCGGCCCAGGCCGACAGCGCCTTCCAGATCGCGCGCGATCAGCTCGGCGCGGCCGCGGCGGCCATCTACGAGGGCGGATCTTTCAGCGCCACCGGGGCACTGCTGACCAGCAGCAGCGGGCAGAGCTACCTGGACCGGCTGCAGACCCTGTCGATGATCTCCAGCCACACCGCGCAGGTCGTCGACAACCTCAACATCGCCAATACCCAGGCGCAGAAGGCACGCAAGCAGGCCGACGGCCTGCTGGCGAGCGCCCAGCGGACCCGTGACGCCCTCGCCGCCAAGAAGGCCGAGGTCGAGAAGCAGCTCGGCGACTACCAGGCCCTGCTCGACCGGCTCGGCGCCCAACAGCGTGCCGCCTACCTGCAGCAGGTGAATCCGGCCGTGAGCGCCGCCACCGTCGCCCAGTTGCGTGCCCAGGCGCCGTCCGCGTCGAGCGGCGCGGCAGCCACCGCCGTGCAGTTCGCGCTGGCCCAGGTGGGCAAGCCCTACGTCTTCGGCGCGGCCGGACCCAACTCCTACGACTGCTCCGGCCTGACGATGGCCGCGTGGGCGGCGGCGGGCGTGAGCCTGCCCCACTCCGCCGCCGGCCAGTACGGCTACGGCACACACGTGTCGTTCGCGCAGTTGCAGCCCGGTGACCTGATGTTCTTCTACCAGCCGATCGGGCACGTCACGATCTACATCGGCAACGGCATGATGGTCTCGGCGCCGACCTCGGGGCAGAACGTCTCGGTGGTTCCGGCGAACCAGTTCGGTAGCGCCTACGTCGGTGCCACGCGCCTGACCGGCTGAGCGGTGCGCGTCGGCCGCCGCGGGGGCGCGAGCCTGGCGGTGGTCATCGTCCTCGTGATGCTCGGGCTCGGCACGGCGGCCTGCGGCGCGGGCCCGTCCGGTCCGCCCACGGGATCGCAGATCCGCACCGTGCTCGCCCGGCACGCCGAGGCGCTGCGGGCGGGCGCCTCCGCCCGGTTCCTCGCCGACGTCGACACCGCCCGCGCCGATGCCCGGTTCCGCTCGCGCCAGGCGGCCCTGATCACGAACATCGCGGGCGTCCCCCTCGCGTCGTGGACCTACACGCTGGCCGCGCCGGTGACCGATCCGGGCGTGGCGCGGGCCGCCGCCCGGCGCTACGGCGCGCCCGCGACGGTGGTGCGGGTCACGCTGGCCTTCGAACTCGCCGGCGTCGACACCGTGCCGGACCGGCAGGACCTGTGGTGGACCTTCGTGCGCCGCGACGGGCGGGTCCTGCTGGCCGGGGACGACGACATGGCGCAGGCCGGCGGCGTGAGCTGGCGCGACCCGTGGGACTTCGGCCCGGTGGTGGTGGCCAGGGGGGTGCACAGCCTCGTGCTCGGTCACATCGAGAACGCGCTGCACCTGACGGCGTTCGCGGACGCGGTCGACGCCGCGCTGCCCGTGGTCCGCTCGGTGTGGGGGGCGGACACCCCGTACGCCGTCGCGGTGTACGCCCCCGCCTCACAGGCCGAGTTCGCGGCACTCACCGGGGACGCGGCCGGCGCGGACGCCGACGCCGAGGCGATCACGGCCGGCATCGACCCGCGCACCGCCCGCCCCTACGGCCAGCGCGTAGTGCTAGCCCCGGCCGCGGACGCCGCGCTGTCCGGGACCGGGGCCGAGATCGTGGCGGCGCACGAGATCACGCACCTCGCGACCGCGGCCATCACGGCGCCGGGCATGGCGCGCTGGGTGGTCGAGGGCGTGGCCGAGTACGTGGCCGAACTCGGTGCCGACGAGCCGGTGTCCGTCGCCGCCGCCGAACTGCGCGCCGAGGTGCGGGCGGGCCGGGTGCCGGCCGAGCTGCCGTCGGACGCCGCCTTCGCGGCCGGTGCCGCCGGCCAGGCGCAGGCGTACGAGCAGGCGTGGCTGGCATGCCGGATGATCGCGGCCATGGTGGGCAACGACGGCCTGGTGCGCTTCTACCGGGTGGCCGGGGCGCCGGACGAACCGGCCGGCATCGCGGTCGCGCACGCGCTGCAGCAGGTGGTGCACCTGTCGCCGCAGCAGTTCACCGAACGGTGGCAGGCCTACCTGCGCAGCCAGCTGACATGACCGCCCGGCCGGGACCGCGCCGATGACGGCACCGCGGCGCACGCTGATCGTCACGAACGACTTCCCGCCGCGCCAGGGCGGGATCCAGTCCTTCGTGCACGAACTGGCGATCCGCCAGCCCGCGGGCTCGGTCGTCGTGTACTCCTCGGACTACGCCGGCGCCCGGGAGTTCGACGCCGCCGCCCCGTTCCCCGTCGAGCGGCACCGCTCCGGCCTGCTGCTCCCGACGCCGGCGGCGGCACGGCGCGCCGTTCGGCTCCTGCGCGAGTACGGGTGCACCGCCGTCTGGTTCGGGGCGTCGGCGCCGCTCGGGCTGCTGGCGCCCGCGCTGCGCCGCGCCGGCGCGCAGCGGATCGTGGCGTCCTCGCACGGGCACGAGATCGGCTGGGCGATGCTGCCCGGCGCGCGGCAGGTGCTGCGGCGCATCGGCAGGTCCTGTGACGTGATCACCTACCTGGGCGAGTACACCCGCAGCCGGATCGAGCCCGCGCTCGGCGCTCGGTCGCGGATGCAGGAGTTGCATCCCGGGGTGGACGCCGACACGTTCTCACCGGGCGTGTCCGGGTCGGCGGTGCGGGAACGGCACGGCCTGGCCGGGCGGCCGGTGGTGGTGTGCGTCTCCCGGCTGGTGCCCCGCAAGGGCCAGGACGTGCTGATCGAGGCGATGCCCGCGGTGCGCCGCGCGGTCCCGGGCGCGGCGCTGCTGATCGTCGGCCGGGGGCCGTACCGCGACCACCTCGAGCGGTTGGCGGCCCGCCGCGGTGTCGCCGGCGACGTCGTGTTCACCGGCGGCGTCGCGTTCGCGGACCTGCCCGCGCACTACGCCGCCGGCGACGTGTTCGCCATGCCGTGCCGTACCCGCCGCGCGGGGATGGACGTCGAGGGGCTCGGCATCGTGTACCTCGAGGCGTCCGCGGTGGGCCTCCCGGTGCTCGCCGGCGCCTCCGGCGGCGCCCCGGACGCGGTGCGGGAGGGGGAGACCGGGTACGTGGTCGACGGCCGCGACGCCGCCGCGGTGGCGTCGCGGTTGGTCACCCTGCTGCAGGACGCGCCGCTGCGCGGGCGCCTGGGTGCCGCGGGACGGGCGTGGGTGGAGCGGGAGTGGCGCTGGGACGTGGTCGCCGCCCGCCTGCGTGCCCTGCTGGACGGCTGAGGCCGCCCGGCGCGGCTTCAGGTGGAGGACGGGCCGCCGTCGTACAGTTCGGCGACCTGCTGGGCGCACTCGGCCATCACGACGTTGCGCTTGAGTTTCATCGACGGCGTGAGCTGCCCGCCCTCCTCGGTCCAGTCGGTGGGCAAGATGACGAACTTGCGGATCGACTCGGCCTTGCTGACGGCGTTGTTCGCCTCGTCGACGGCGCCCTGGATCTCCGCCCGCAGGTCCGGGTCGTCGACGGCGTCCGCGATCGTGAGGTCCGCGGGCTTGCCGGCCTGCTGGCACCACGCCGGGAAGGCCTCGGCGTCGATGGTGATCAGCGCCGCGATGAACGGCTGCTGGTCGCCGACGACCAGGCACTGGCTCACCAGGGCGTGCGCACGCACCCGGTCCTCGAGGACCGCGGGTGCGACGTTCTTGCCGCCGGCCGTGACGATGAGTTCCTTCTTGCGGCCGGTGATCCGCACGAATCCGTCGTCGTCGATCTCGCCGATGTCGCCGGTGTGGAACCAGCCGTCGCGGATCGCCTCGCGGGTCGCCTGCTCGTTCATCCAGTAGCCGGTGAAGACGACCGGCCCTTGCAGCAGCACCTCGCCGTCACCGGCGATCTTGGCGCTCGCGCCGCCGATCGGCTGCCCGACGGAGCCGACCTTGATCGCGTCCGGGCGGTTCACCGTGATGCCGGCAGTGGTCTCGGTGAGGCCGTACCCTTCGTAGATCGTCACGCCGACGCCGCGGAAGAAGTGCCCGAGCCGTTCCCCGAGCGGCGCGCCGCCGGACACCGCGGCGATGCAGTTGCCGCCGAGCGCGGCGCGCAGCTTGGAGTAGACCAGCCTGTCCATGACGGCGTGCCGCACCTTGAGCAGCGGCGACACGCGGCCGGTGTCCAGCGCTCGCGAGTAGCCGATCGCGGTCCGTTCGGCCAGGTCGAAGATCTTGCCCTTGCCGGAGGAATGCGCCTTCTGCTTGGCGCTGTTGTAGACCTTCTCGAACACACGCGGGACGGCCAGTACGAACGTCGGCCGGAAGGCGGCGAGGTCGTCGAGCAGGTTCTTCACGTCGGCGGTGTGACCGAGCGTGCAGCCGGCGGCGAGCGCCCCGATCTCGATGGCGCGACCGAAGACGTGCGCGATCGGCAGGAACAGCAACGTCGAGGTCTGCTCGTTGAAGAACGACTCGAGCAGGTCCAGCAGCTCGTTGACCTCGCTGACGAAGTTGCGGTGGATCAACTGGCAGCCCTTGGGCCGGCCGGTGGTGCCGGAGGTGTAGATGATCGAGGCGAGGTCGTCCAGCGCGACCGCGGTGCGCCGCTTGGTGACCTCCTCGTCACTCACCTCGGTCCCGGCGGCGGTGAGTGATTCGAGCGCCGCCTCGTCGAACTGCCAGACACGCTCGAGGGACGGCAGCCGGTCGCGGACCGAGGCGAGCACCGCGGCGTGGGCCGCGGTCTCCAGGAAGATCGCGCGGGCCCCGGAGTCGGAGACGATCCACTCGACCTGCTCGGCGCTGGAGGTCTCGTAGATCGGCACCACCACGGCGCCGGCGGTGAACAGCGCGAAGTCGGCGACAGTCCACTCGTAGCGCGTCTTGCTCATCACGGCGACCCGGTCGCCGGACCCGATGCCGCTCGCGATCAACCCCTTGGCGACCGCCACCACCTCGGCGACGAACTGCGCGCTGGTGACGTCGCGCCACGCCCCGTCGACCCGCCTGCGCAGCGCGACGTGGTCCGGCGACCTCTCGGCGTTGTCGAACACGAAGTCGGCGGTGTTGGACTGGCTCACCGTCGAGACGTTGCTCGC
>SCQZ01000004.1 GCA_004299665.1 Jatrophihabitans sp. | reverse complement strand
GCCGAAGTCGTTCGGCTCGAAGCCCGCCCAGTCGGCGCCGCCGTCGGACGACGACGCGTTCTGACCGACGCCCACACGACGCCCCCGAAGCATCACGCCACGGGGGCGTCGTGCTGTCCGGGCGCATGTTCACGGGTAGGGGAGGAGAGCGTCACGTGAAGCCTCGAGCTGGGATAGCCGCGCTGGTCGCCTGCGTGCTCGCGTGGGCCGCCATGGTGGTGGCGCACGGGAAGGTCCGCGCCCACGTCCCGCCGTCCGCCGTGGCTACGCCGGCGGTGCCGCAGCAACCCGCCGGGCCGCGGGCCGTCGTCCACCTGCCCAACATCGGTGGCGCCTTCGGCGGCAGCCTGCACGCCGCTGGCGTGTGGTTCGGCGGCTGGATCACGTCCGGCAAGGTGCCCCTGGCCGTCATCGGCGCGCTCGTCGTGCTCGGCTGGCTGGCGCGCGTGATCCGCACCGGGGTCCGCCTCCGCAGCACCGACCAGGATCCGCAGAGGATGTACTCCCCGGAGCAGCGTCGCGCCGCGTTCGGCCGGGCCGGCGATCGCTGCGAGTACACCGGGCTGTTCGGGCGCCGCTGCCGCGCGGCCGCCGAGCACGCCGACCACGCCTTCCCGTGGACTCTCGGCGGGGCGACCTCCCTGGACAACTGCGTGGCCTCCTGCGCTCGGCACAACCTGTCGAAGGGCGCGAAGGTCCTCACACGCGGGCAGGTCCGTCGTCTCGAGCGGCGACGGCGCAGCTACTTCCCGGCAGGGGAGGCCGTCACCGTCGAGCGGCGCTACGTCCACGCCGCGACGTCGTCGTCCCCTACGCCAGCGCGAGAACCGCGGCGAACCGGACGCCGGTCCGAGGCAGCGCCGGCCGCACCGGCGAGCGTTCCGTCCCCGTGGGACGGCTACGACGACGCGGCCGCGCCAGTGGCGGTTCCCCGCGGCGCTGAGCGCGTCGACGAGTCGAACTACGGCTGGTGACCCGACGCCCTCAGCCCGCGCAGCCGACGGTCGCGACGTCGCGGGCGAACTGGCGGAACGCGGCCGTGTCGGCCTCGTCGAGCGCCCACCGCTGGCCGTAGTCGATCGCCAGTCGGGCCGAGCTGCCCTCGATGAGCGTGTCGGTGAAGTACCGCGCTGGCGTCGGGTACCAGGCACCATCCACGTTCTGCGCGACCTGCACGACCGGACCGTGCTGCATCTGGCTCGGCGAGGTCGTGCGACCTGGCCGCTCGAAGTATTCGAGCCGTGGGCGGAAGAAGGCGTACTGGCCGGAAGGGCCGACGCGCACCGGCCGTCGGCCGGAGTAGCAGATCACGACGGGCTCGTCGATCGGCCACGGGTAGGCCCCCGCGGCGATGATCAGGTCCTCCTCGGCGCCCCGCAGCGCCTCCGGGTCGCCCTGCCGAGCAGCTAGCGCCTCGCGCCAGCGCGCGGTCGCCTCGTCGACCCTGCGGTCGACCGCCTCGAGGTCACCGAAGTCGGCCAACGCCATGTCCACGTCGGCCGGCCGGAGGGTCGTAGCGGGCTCCGTGCGCGGCGTGACGATGAACTGGCCGCCGGTGCGCACTCCAGCTGGGA
>SCQZ01000331.1 GCA_004299665.1 Jatrophihabitans sp. | reverse complement strand
CCGATGTCCTCCCCCATCAGCAGGACCTTGGGATCGGCCTCCATCGCCTTGCGCAAACCCGCGTTCAGGGCCTTCGCGAGCGTCATCTTCTCGGTGGGCACGGCGTCGGCCATCACGCACTCACCTCCAGGGACGAGACGAACTCGGCGAACGCGTCGCGCTGGGTGCGCAGCGAGTCGGGCATCGCCACGTAGACGTCGTCGAACACCGACTCGGGGGTCGGGTTGGGCAGGGCGCGGGCACCGGTGCGGACGTGCTCGCCGAGCGTGTCCGCCTCCTCCTCGACGTCGTCGAAGAACGTCGGGTCGTACGCCGCCTCCCGGGTGAGGTACGCGCGGACCCGGGCGATCGGGTCCTTGAGCTTCCACGTCTCGGACTCGGCCGCCAGCCGGTACCGGCGCGGATCGTCGTTGGTGGTGTGCGGGTTCATCCGGTAGGTGAAGGCCTCGATCAGCGTCGGGCCCTGGGCGTTGCGGGCGTCGTCGAGCGCCTTGCGGGTGACGGCCAGGCTGGCCAGCACGTCGTTGCCGTCGATGCGCACCCCGGGGAACCCGAAGCCGGACGAGCGCTGGTACAGCGGCACGCGACTCTGCGTCGTGACCGGCTCGCTGATCGCCCACTGGTTGTTCTGGCAGAAGAAGACGATCGGCAGGTTGCCGGCCGCCGACCACACGAACGACTCGTTGACGTCGCCCTGGCTGGAGGCACCGTCGCCGAAGAAGACCAGCACCGCGGTGTCGCGGTCCGGGTCGCCGGTGCCCACCGCACCGTCACGGACCACGCCCATGGCGTAGCCGGTCGCGTGCAGGGTCTGCGCACCGATGACGATCGTGTAGTTGTTGAAGTTGTGCTGGTACGGGCTGAAGCCGCCGAGGTTGGTGCCCCGGAACAGCCCGAGCAGCGTGAGCGGGTCGACGTCCCGGCACCACGCCACACCGTGCTCGCGGTACGTCGGGAAGGCCATGTCGTGCGGGCGCAGCGCGCGGCCGGCACCGATCTGCGCGCCCTCCTGGCCGAGCAGGGAGGCCCACAACCCGAGCTCACCCTGGCGCTGCAGCGCGATGGCCTCGGTATCGATGCGCCGCACCAGCACCAGGTCGCGGTACAACTGCGCGATCTCGTCGTCGCTGATGTCGAGCGGGTAGTCCGGGTGCTCGGCGCGCCGGCCCTCCGGCGTCAGCAGCTGCACCATGCCGGGCTCGGGGTGGACAGCGTGCACGTGTTCGGTCATGAGCACTCCTCGCGTCGACGCGCCGCCGGGATTGCCGCGGCCGTGCCTTCGGTGGGACTTCGGTGGCCTTTCGGCCCGGGTCATCCGTTGGTACAGGGGTGGCGCACCGCCGGAAATACCCAGGGGTTCCTACCATAGTCGTGACGCGCGCCACTGACCGGATGCGCCGTCGGCCGCGTCCGGCCCGGCGATCCCCGGTGGGGCGCAGGCGCCGCCGGCGTCACATCCCGGTCGTGATGCCGCCGCGATCTTCGCGAGCCGAGCGTGCCGCGCCGCCGAGCGCGGTCAGCACCGTCAGGCCGGCCTGCACCTGGGCCCGGGTGACCTGGCGCCGGACCTCCAGCGGCAGCCGGCCCCACACCGCGTCGACGATCTCCTCGACGCTCGGGCGCGCCACCGTCTCCCCGCGTTCGCGGGCGTCGCGCTCCGATCGGGCCAGGGCGTCCTCGATCCAGGAGCGCAACTCACCGCGGTTCATCGGTGCATCCGACGGCCGGCTCACCGGTCCGGGGGGCCCGGGCGCGGGCGACGGCGCGGCGGCTCTTCCTGGTCGTCGTCGTGCAGGCCCTCGCGGAACGCCTCGGCACTGTCCTTGAGGTTCTTGCCGGCCTCGGTCGCCCGGGCGCGCAGCTTCTCGGTGAGCGGGCGCGCCCGCCGTGCCACCTCGTCGGCGGTGTCGCGGGCCTGCTGGCCGAGGCGGCGGGCGCGTTCGGCCGGGGACTGCTTGCTCATCTCTCGCTCCACGAGTGTCGCTGGCTCGTCATGGCGTCCTTCCTACCCCAGTTCCGGCGGCAGCGGGCCGTCGTGCAGCACGACCAGCCGCGAGACCGCGCGGGTCAGCACGACGTACAGCCGCCGCAGCCCACCCGCCCGGCTCGGCTCGTCGCGCACGATGCGCTCCGGATCGAGGACGACGACCGCGTCGAACTCCAGTCCCTTCGCCGCGCCGGCCGGCACCACGGTGACCCGCGGGTC
>SCQZ01000330.1 GCA_004299665.1 Jatrophihabitans sp. | reverse complement strand
GACAAGGGTGAGCAGGTACACCGGCCCGGTGAGCGGGCGCGGTTGAGCATCGTGCACAGCGGCCTGGTGAAGGTACAGCGGGTCAGCGAGTCCGGCGCCGAACAACTGATCCGGATGCTGTTCCCGGGGGACTTCCTCGGCGAGACGACGCTGCTGACGGGCCAACCGGTCGACTCCTCGGCGGTCGCCGTCCAGCCTGCCGCGGTGTGCGTACTGGATGCGTCGCACGTCGGGCGGCTGCTGCGGGAGCGACCTCAGGTCGCCCTGCACATGCTGTCGTCACTGTCCGCGCGGCTGGCCGACGCCGAGCAGCAACTGTCCTCGATCACGGGCACCTCGGTGGGCAGGCGGCTGGCCGACCACCTGCTGGAACTGGCCGAGCAGGCCGGCTCCGCAACGTTCCGGCTGCCGTCGACCAAGCGCGATCTGGCGTCCTACCTCGGCACCACGCCCGAGACGCTGAGCCGGCGGCTCGGGGCGCTGCAGGACGCGGGGCTGGTGCACCTGGGCCCTCGCGGCCTGGTCGAGATCCGCGACGCGCCGGGCCTGCGAACGCTGACGACCGGCGGCTGACGGCGCCCCGCCGGGCGGGGCGCCCCTCAGCCCGTACCGTCGCCGATCAGTGGTGGGCGTGCGGCTGGTGCCCGGTCTGGTTCTCGTGCGTCCCGCCCAGCGCCGCGGCGAGCGAGGCCGGAGCGGCGTCGACCAGCAGCGTGAGGATCAGCTCGTTCTCCTTGGCCTGGTGGCTGCTGAACGCCTCGAAGACGGCCCGGCCGTAGGCGCCGGCCGCGGCCGGACCGCTCTCACCGAACAGCGCGACCAGCCGCTTGATGAGGACGTGCTCGCGCACCATCGACTCGATGAGCAGCCGCCCCTCGGTCAGCGCGGCCGCGGCGCGGTACGTGGTGACCTCCTCCTCCTCGGCGTGCGGGACCAGCACCGTCGCGAACCACTCGGCCAGCGCCCGGCGCGCCTCGCCCTGCTCGCCGGGCACGGCGTCGCGCACGGCCGCACTCAGCCGGTCGAGGTCGGCGACCATGCCGGCGTGGTGGGCGCGGATCTGCTCGGCGATCTGCTCGGCACCGTGCTCGTCGGCGCCGTGCCCGTCGACCGTGTGGTCCGGGGCCGTTCCCACCTGCCGCTCGACGCCGTTCTCATGGGTGATCATGTCCGTCTCCTTCGGTCACCGGGAGCGCACCTCCCTGTCATGCCATCCAGTGGACACCCGCCGCCGGCCGCGCGCATTGACCCGGATCAAGACCGCCGCCTGCGAGGTGGTCACGGGGTTGCGCGTCTAACCGAACAGCCACGGTTAGGGTGGCACCCGTGACGCAGCCGGGTGCCCAGCCTGGCCCGCCGGTGCGCTACGAGCCCATCGCGATCAGCGACGAGTCGACCGTCGTCGCCGAGTTCGTCCCCGACCCGCGGCGTCGGACGGCCTACCAGAGCGAGGCGCAGCTCGAGGCCGTGTTCGTCGCGCAGCTGGTCGAGCAGGCCTACGAGTACCTGCCCGTCACCGGCGAGGCCGGCCTCGTCGCCAACCTGCGCACCCAACTCGAGGCGCTCAACGCCATCACCTTCACCGACGCCGAGTGGCAGCGCTTCTTCGCCGAGAGCATCGCGGGCGCCTCCGACGGCATCGTCGAGAAGACCGCGCGCATCCAGGAGGACCACGTCCAGGTCCTGCACCGCGACGACGGCACCGTCAAGAACGTCTACCTCCTGGACAAGCGGGTGATCCACAACAACCGGCTCCAGGTGATCAACCAGTACGAGGTGGACGGCACCGCCGCCGCGCGCGCGAACCGGTACGACGTCACGATCCTGGTCAACGGCCTGCCGTTGGTGCACGTCGAGCTCAAGCGCCGCGGCGTCGACATCCGCGAGGCGTTCAACCAGATCAACCGCTACCAGCGCGACAGCTTCTGGTCCGGCTCCGGCCTGTTCGAGTACGTGCAGCTGTTCGTGATCAGCAACGGCACGCTGACCAAGTACTACAGCAACACCACCCGCGACCGGCACGTCGCCCAGCAGGCCGCGGGCCGGCGCCGGTCACGCCGCCAGAGCTCGAACACCTTCGAGTTCACCAGCTGGTGGGCCGACGCCACCAACCGCCCCATCGCCGACCTGCCCGGGTTCACGGGGACCTTCTTCGCCAAGCACACACTGCTGAACATCCTCACCCGCTACTGCGTCTTCGACGTCGACCGCAAGCTGCTGGTGATGCGCCCGTACCAGATCGTCGCGACCGAGCGCATCCTGGCGCGCATCGCCACCTCGACCACCTACAAGCAGGCCGGCACGCTCGCGGCGGGCGGTTACGTCTGGCACACTACCGGCTCGGGCAAGACGCTGACCAGCTTCAAGGCTGCGCAGCTCGCGAGCCGGATGCCGGGCGTGGACAAGGTGCTGTTCGTCGTCGACCGCAAGGACCTCGACTTCCAGACCGTCCGCGAGTACGACCGCTTCGAGAGGGGCGGCGCCAACTCCAACGCCTCGACGAGGGTGCTCGCCCGCCAGCTCGCCGACCCGGGCGCGCGGATCATCGTCACCACCATCCAGAAGCTCGCGCGCTTCATCGGCGCGAGCCGCGGTTCGGAGGTCTTCGGGCAGCACGTCGTGATCATCTTCGACGAGTGCCACCGCAGCCAGTTCGGCGACATGCACGACGCGGTGACCAGGTCCTTCCGCGGCTACCACCTGTTCGGCTTCACCGGAACCCCGATCTTCGCCCAGAACGCACCGTCGGGCGGCAAGCCGCTGCTGCGCACGACCGAGCAGGCCTTCGGCGAGCGGCTGCACACCTACACCATCGTCGACGCGATCACCGACAGGAACGTCCTGCCGTTCCGCATCGATCACGTCAACACCATCAGGACCTCCGACGGCGCCGCCGACGCCCTCGTTCCCGGCATCGAGACCGAGACCGCGCTGCTCGCCCCGGAGCGCATCGCGAACGTCGTCGACTACGTCCTGGACCACTTCGCCCAGAAGACGAAGGGCACCTTCAACTCGCTGTTCGCGACCGCCTCCATCGACGCCGCCAAGCGCTACTACAACGCCTTCGAACTGGCGCAGCGCCAACGCGAGGCGGTGAACCCCGGTTACCGCCGGCTGCAGGTCGCGACCATCTTCAGCTACGCCCCGAACGAGGAACAGCCCGACGGCCTGCTCGCCGACGAGCAGTTCGAGACGCACGACCTGGACGGCCCGTCGCGCGAGTTCCTCGAGGACGCGGTCGCCGACTACAACGACCTGTTCGGCACCAACCACAGCACGTCCGGCGACGGCTTCGACCGTTACTACGTCGACGTCGCGAGGCGACTGCGCAACCGCGACCTCGACCTCGCGGTCGTCGTCAACATGTTCCTCACCGGCTTCGACGCCACGGGCCTGAACACGCTGTGGGTGGACAAGTCACTGCGCCAGCACGGCCTGATCCAGGCGTTCTCGCGGACCAACCGCATCCTCGACTCGGTCAAGACCTTCGGCAACATCGTCACCTTCCGCAACCTCGACGACGCGACGGCCGAGGCGCTGGCGCTGTTCGGGAACCCGCAGGCCGGCGGCATCGTGCTGCTGCGGCCCTACGCGGAGTACCACGCCGAGTATGCGACACAGGTGGCCGAACTGTTGCAGCGCTTCCCGCTGGGCGAGCCCATCGTCGGTGAGGCGAACCAGAAGGCGTTCATCGCGCTGGTCGGAGCGATCCTGCGGCTGCGCAACATCCTCACCGCGTTCGACGACTTCGCAGACGACCGCCTCCTGTCCGAGGGGCAGGTGCAGGACTACCTGGGCATCTACCTCGACCTGGCCCGCGAGTTCCGCCGTCGGGCCGCCGCCGACCGCGAGTCGATCGCCGACGACGTCGTCTTCGAGATCGAGCTGATCAAGCAGACCGAGGTCGACGTCGACTACATCCTGATGCTGGTGCGCCGCTACCTCGACGAGCACGGCACCGGCCGCGACCGCGAGGTGCGGGCCGCGATCAGCCGAGCCGTCGACGCCAGCCCGACGCTGCGCAACAAGCGCGACCTGATCGAGGCGTTCGTCGACTCGCTCACGGTGCGCTCGGACGTCGACGCCGACTGGCGCGCCTACGTCGCCGCCCGCCGCGAGCAGGAACTGGAGGCCATCATCGCCGAGGGTGGCCTGCGACCCGAGCAGGCCCGCGCGTTCGTGGCCGACGCGCTGCGCGACGGCGCGATCCCCACCGCCGGGACCGCGATCACCGCAGTCCTGCCGCCCGCCTCCCGCTTCACGCCCGAGAACGCGCACGCGGCGACGAAGGCGGCCGTGCTCGACCGTCTCGCCGCGTTCGTCGAGCGCTACCACGGCCTGGGGTGACGCTCACCACCCCGGGCAGCGCTGATGCGTGATGCGTGATGCGATAGCGTGGAGCCATGCGCACCACCCTCGACCTGGACGACCGCGTCCTCGCCGCTGCCCGCAGCCAGGCTCACGAGCACGGCGTCTCCCTCGGCCGGGCCGTCTCCGAGCTGGCGCTGGCGGGCCTGCAGGCGCAGGGCGGCCAGGCAGTCCATGCCGGCGGCACCTTCCCGATGCTGCCCGAGGTGCCCGGCCACGTGATCACCGACCGGATGGTGCAGGACGCGCTGGCCGATGCCTGACGATCCACGCATCCCGCTCCCGGACGTCAACGTGCTCGTCGCCCTCACCAACCCGTCCCATCAGCATCATGCGCAGGCGCATCGCTGGCTCGCGGGGGTTGCGGCCTTCGCCACTACCCCGCTGACCGAGAACGGGTTGGTGCGGTTGCTGCTCAACCCGGTGGTCACCGGGCAACCGGTGAGCGGCGGGCAGGCGGTCGCCATCCTCGCGGGCCTGCGTGCGGACCCGCGGTCCGCCTTCCTCGCCGACGACTCCAGCCTCGGCGCGGCGCTGATCGACCTGGTCGGTCTCGCGGGTCACCGGCAGGCCCCGGACTTCCACCTGGTCAACCTGGCCGCGGCGCACGGCGCGACACTCGTCAGCTTCGATGCGAGGATCCGCGGCGCGCTGCCAGCCGCCGACCAGCACCTGGTCCGGGTCATCGGCTGACCCGCGTCGTCGGCGTCGGCCGCAGCGGCTCAGACCGCCACCACCGTGATCGGCGAGGCGGCCAGGTCGGCCAATGCGCGAAGATCCCGCGGGTCCGAGGTGAACACCCATCCGCCACCCAGTGCCTCGGCGAGGGCGACGACGACGGCGTCGACAGCGGAGATCGCACCGGCGCGGCCGGTAGCGGTCCGCAGCCGCGCCGCACGCCGCGCCAGCACCTCGTCCACCGACCGGACCTGGCACGCCCGCAGCAACCGGTCGACCGGGAAGTCCCGCCGATGATCGCCCGTGAGCGCCTCGGTCAGCACCACGCTCGGCACCTGGGCCGGCCACAATCCGCGCCGGAGCAATTCCTGCAGGCGAGCCGGCTGCGCCGGGAACGCGCGCAGCGCGCCCGCATCGAAGACGACGTTCACGCGGTACGCGTCGGTCGCCTGCGTCCTGCCGCGCGCGTGCCGTCGAGCGCGCGATCGGCCCACTCCCGCGCGGCACGTGCATCGCCTGCCGAGACGGCCGCCGATCCGCCTGCCGCCTCCGTCAGGTAGCGGTCGAGTTCGGCGATCTTCGCCCTCCGGTCCAGTTCCTCGGCGAGCGCCGCGGTCGCCAGCCGCGATACGTTCAGGCCTGCCGATCTGGCCGCGAGCAACACCTCGTCGGGGATCGTGATGTTCACACGCGCCATGCGCATAGTGTACGCAGCATCCGGACGGGACGCCGTTGACGAACGATCTGCGGGGTTCCGCGGCCGGGTGTGTCGTCACCCGCCTCGACGTACCCCCGACCCGTCGGGTTGACGGCGACACCCGGCCGCAGCGCGGCGACCGCCAGCACAGCGTAGGGAGCATGATCACTGCTTGCCCAGAGGCAAGCAACGATCAGCGCCGCAGCCCCGCGGGCCAGGTCCAGACGAAGCCGTACGTCCAGCCCGGCACGATCGCGTCGAAGAACCACTCGTAGCACCCGTCCGCGGAGGGGGCGAGTTCGTTCTGTGGCCCGATCTTGTTCCGGGTCAGCCCGTCCGCGGACTCCACCCACCAGATCCGTTCCGGCACGGCAGGCGCGGTGAAGCGGCAGGTCAGCCGGTGCCGGCGGATGCCGGGCCGGGTGAGGTACTGGATCTCCGGGTCGGCGAGGTCGTCGTCGTCGACGGTGACCCGGTAACGCAGGCGGTGCGGTGCGGGGTCGTCCGGCTCGAGTTGCCGGTCCAGCCGCAGGTAGACATCGGCCGTCCCCAGCGGCGTCTGGTTCACGTGGGCGATCCGCGCACCGGCGAACACCCGCAGCCCGAGGTCCTTCGGTCGCACCCGGGTGGACGGCGCGTGACCGGTGTAGTAGTAGCGCACGCCCGGCGTGAGGGCGCGGATGTCGGCCGTCGAGGTCACGGTGGCGATCGACCCGGACGCGGAGAGGTCGAACTCCACGTCGTAGCGCTCCACGGCGTAGTGCAGCCGCACGTCGTCCGGGCGCGTGCGCTCGCCGACGTCCGCCGGCTGGCGCAGGTCCGGGCGCGCGTGGCCCCGGCGGCGCCGCTCGTCCCGGGCCGCGCGCGCCTCGTGCTGCAACCGCTCGTACGCCGCCTGCACGGCGGTGGGGTCCGCCCCGATCCCGAGGTACGCCTCGAGCAGGTCGCGCGAGGGGGTGACGAAACCCCGCTCCACGTTGGAGATGTGCCCGGACGAATAGCCCAGGTCCCGGGTGCCGGCGCCCGCGCGTTGCCGCGCCGCCCGCAGCACGGCGCCCAGCGCGACGTGCGCCTGCGAGCGGGGACGGCGGCGCCCGGTGCGATCTCCCCCGACGGTCATGGCGGCATTCTCCCGCAGCGCCGGGTCGTCCCACTCACTCGTCGTACGTGACACGCACCTGCGGCGTCTGCGCGATCGCCTGGCAGGCGAGGATGTACCCGTCGTCGAGGTCCTCCTGCTCGAGTACCTCGTTGTGGTCCAGGGTGACCTCGCCCGCCAGCAGCTTGCAGGCGCAGGCGCTGCACTGCCCCTCCCGGCAGGAGAACGGCGCGTCCAGCCCGGCGGCGAGCAGCACGTCGAGCAGGTGGTTCCCGGCCGGCCAGGCGACGGTGGTGGTCGCGCCGTCGAGCGTCACCTCGACGCTCGCGGCCGCCTGCGTGGCGTCGGCGACGAGTTCGACGTCCACCGCGAACGGGTCGTTGTCCAGGGAGAGGAACCGCTCGTGGTGCACCTTCTCGCGGGCCATCCCGGCGGCGGCGAGCGCTTCGCTGACGACGTCCATGAACGGCTCCGGGCCGCAGACCCAGGCGCTCGCGCCGGCGAACCCGCTGGCGAGCAGCGCCAGCGGCCCGCGTGCCGGGAGCCCCTGCACCGACTCCAGCCAGTGCACCACGGCGAACCGGTCGCCGAACGTGCGCGCCAGCGACGCCAATTCGTCCGCGAAGATCACCGAGTTCGCGTCGCGGTTCGCGTACACCAGCAGCGCGGTCCCGGTCCCCGAGTGCAGCAAGGTCTTCAGGATCGACATCACCGGGGTGATGCCGCTGCCGGCGGCGAACAGCAGGAACCGCCCGTCCCACGCGCGGGGGGTGAAGGTGCCCGACGGCCGCAGCACCTCGATCGTCGAGCCCGGCACGACGTTGTCGCAGATCCAGTTCGAGGCGTACCCGCCGGCGGTCCGCTTGACGGTGATCATCAACGGCTCGCCCAGCGCGGGGGAACTGCACAGCGAGTAGCAGCGCGCCGCCCCGCCGGGCCGGTCGGTGGGGACGTGCACGGTCAGGAACTGCCCGGCGGCATACGCGAACCGCTCCGCCTCGGCCGGGTCCGGGTCGAGCACCAGCGTGTGGGCGTCGGCCGTCTCGTGCACGACGTCCGCGACCCGCACGGTGATCGCGCGCGCCATCAGGGGGCGACGCCCGCCGCGTGCCGGGCCGCCACGTAGCCGAACACCATCGACGGCCCGATGGTCGCGCCGGCCCCGGCGTACTCGTTGCCCATCACCGACGCCGACGTGTTGCCGGTGGCGTACAGCCCCTCGATCAGGGTGCCGTCCTCGCGCAGCACCCGCGCGTGCTCGTCGCACACCAGCCCGCCCTTGGTGCCCAGGTCGCCGACCTCGAGGCGGATCGCGTAGAACGGCGCCCTGCCGATCACGTCCAGGTTGGGGTTGGGCAGGGTGGGGTCGCCGTAGTAGCGGTCGTAGGCGCTGGCGCCCCGGCCGAAGTCCTCGTCCACCCCCGTGCGGGCGAAGCCGTTGAACCGCTCGACGGTCGCGGCCAGCACCGCCGGCGGCACGCCGATCTGCTCCGCCAGCGCCCCGAGGGTGTCCGCGCGGAACACGATCTGCTTGTCGTAGAAGGCCTTCGGGAACGGCGCGCCGGGCAGCACCTGCGCGAACGGGTAGCGCGAGCGGGCCTTCGCGTCCATGACGAACCAGGCCGGGACGTGCTTGCCGGCGAGCTGGTCGTGCACGAAGTTGACGTACGGCGCCGACTCGTTGGTGAAGCGCTCCCCCGACCCGTCGACGATCACCGACGGCGGGATGCACCGCTCGGACACCAGCGGGATGACCGGCCCCGCCGGGTGCCGCACCGACGGCATCCACCACGCGTCGTCCATCAGGTCGACAGCCGCGCCCAGCGCCATGCCTGCGCGGATGCCGTCGCCCACGTTCTCCTGCGCACCCGCGCTCGCGTCGTCCTGGCCGCCCTCGGGCAGGTAGCGGGCGCGCATCGCCGGGTCGTGGTCGAAGCCGCCGCTGGCCAGCAGCACGCCGCGCCGCGCCGACACCCGCACCGGCGCCCCGTCACGCTCCACCACCGCCCCGATCACCCGGCCGTCCTCGACGACCAGTTCGCGCATCGGGCTGCGCAGCCACAGCGGGACGCCGGCGTCCGTCAGCGCCATCCGCAGCCGCGCCACCAGCGCGCGACCGCCGGTGGCCATGTGCCGACGGCGGATCACGTTGGAGCCCACCCGCCACGCAGCGCGCAGCGAGGCCCGCCGCCCGGCCCAGGTGCGCTTGACCATGGCCAGGTCGTGGTAGTCCTTCGCGGTGACCCACAGCCCCAGCGGTCCCTTGAGGCTGTTCGGTCGCTGGAACCGCTCGTCCTCGCCGAGCTTGCGGGTGTCGAACGGGACCGCCTCGATGGTGCGCCCGGCCGGGCGGCCGCCCTCGGCCTCCGGGTGGTAGTCGGCGTACCCCTTCACCCAGAAGAACCGCAGCCACCGGCTG
>SCQZ01000329.1 GCA_004299665.1 Jatrophihabitans sp. | reverse complement strand
GAGGAGGTGAAGGTGAGGTCCGGCTCCTCCCGTTCGGCGCGGGCGGCGGCGGCGTACACGAGGTGGCGCGCCGCCTCGATGCGCATGGCCATGTCCGCGACCATGAACTGGATGCCCTGGAAATCGGCGATTCGCCTGCCGAACTGCCGGCGCTCCTTGATGTAGGCGACGGAGGCGTCGAGCGCGCCCTGCGCGATCCCGAGCGCCTGCGCGCCGATGGCCAGGCGGGTGTGGTCCAGGGTCCGCAGCGCGGTCTTGAAACCGGTCCCGGGCTCGCCGACGATCCGGTCGCCGGGGATGGTGCAGTCCTCGAAATAGATCTCGCAGGTGGGGCTGCCCTTGATGCCGAGCTTGCGCTCCTTCGCGCCGACGGAGAAGCCCGGATCGTCCTTGCGCACGACGAACGCGGAGATGCCGTTGGGCCCCGACTCCGGGTCGGTGACGGCCATGACGGTGTAGAACGTCGAGACGCCGGCGTTCGTGATCCAGCACTTCGTGCCGTTCAGGACCCAGGTGTCGCCGTCGCGCACGGCACGCGTGCGCATCGCGGCGGCGTCGGATCCGGCCTCCCTCTCGGACAGGGCGTAGCTGAACATCGCCTCGCCGTTGGCGAGCGGGACGAGCACCTGCTTCTTCAGCTCCTCCGAGCCGGACAGGATCACCGGCTGGCTGCCGAGCTTGTTGACGGCCGGGATCAGCGACGAGCTCGCGCAGACGCGGGCGATCTCCTCGATCACGATGCAGGCACTGACCGCGTCGGCCCCCAGGCCGCCGTACGCCTCGGGAACGTGGACCGCGTGGAAGCCCGCCTTGACCAGCGCGGCCAGCACGTCGTACGGGAACTCGCCGGTCTCGTCGACCTCGGCGGCGCGCGGCGCGATCTTGTCCTCGGCGAGATCACGCACCGCCTGGCGCAGCATCCGCTGTTCGTCGCTGAGCCGGTAGGAGTCGAAGTCGGGGTTGCCCATGCCAAGATGGTAGGACGTCAGAGTAAGTGCGCTCGCCGCCCGGCGGCGCACGCGCCTATCCTCGACGTCGACACAACGGGCCGCGCAGGCCGGAGGTGGAAGCGATGGCCGGATCGGCAGACGCGCCCCCGGCGGGGACGATCCTGGACGCGATCGGGAACACGCCGCTGGTGCGGGTGGACGGCATCTGGGTCAAGCTGGAGTACCTGAACCCGTCGGGCTCGATCAAGGCGCGGATCGCCAAGTACATGATCGAGCGCGCGGAGGCGGAGGGGCTGCTGCACCCCGGGGACACGATCGTGGAGGCCTCGAGCGGCAACACCGGCAACGCCATGTCCATGGTCGCGGCCGCCAAGGGTTACCGGATGCTCGTGGTGATGCCGAACGGGATGAGCCCGGAGCGGGCGGCGATCTCGCGGGCGTTCGGGGCCCAGGTGCTCGCGCTCGGCGACTTCCACGTCAACGACGCGCTGGCGAAGGTGCGCGAACTGGGGGCGCAGCCCGGATTCTTCGCGCCCCAGCAGTTCGACAACGAGTGGAACGTGGAGGAGAACCGCACCTGGCTCGGCGCCGAGGTGCTCTCCCAGTTGCCGGCGGGGCTCGTCCCCGACGCGGTGGTCGGCGGGGTGGGCACCGGTGGCACGATCGTCGGGGTCGGGCAGGCCTTCCGGGCCGTCAACCCGCGGTGCCGGGTGGTGGCGGTGGAGCCGAACGAGTCGTGCACGCTGATGTGCGGCGAGGTCGGCCGGCACCTGATCGAGGGCATCGCCGACGGCTTCGTCCCCGGGATCATCGAACGTCACCGCGGCGAGGTCGACGAGATGGTGGCGATCGACAGCGACCGGGCCATCGCCGAGATGCGCCGCCTCGCCCGCGAGTACGGGATGTTCGTCGGCCCCAGCTCCGGTGCCCACCTGATCGCGGCCCGGCAACTGCGCGAGCGCCACCCCGACGCCGAGACCGTCGTCACCTTCTTCTGCGACGAGGGCGAGAAGTACATCGCCGAGTACTTTCTCGGCGACGCGGCTGACGCGCCGGCCGAAGCATCCGGCAGCGACCCCGCCGGCATCGGGGCGGGGCCCGCCGCCTCGGTAGTGTGACGACCATGCCCGAGATGGCGACGAACAGCCCCCACCGCCTACCCTTCGACGCCGCGGCGGCCTCCACCGCGTACCGCAGCGCCCTGGAGGTGATCTCCGCGGTCGAACCGGACGTGGCGGGCGCGATCCGCAGCGAGTTGGCGGACCAGCGCGCCTCGCTGAAGCTGATCGCCAGCGAGAACTACGCCTCCCCCGCGGTGCTGCTGACGATGGGTACGTGGCTGTCGGACAAGTACGCGGAGGGCACGATCGGGCATGGTCGTCACACTACCGAGGCGGCGGGCCCCGCCCCGATGCCGGCGGGGT
>SCQZ01000328.1 GCA_004299665.1 Jatrophihabitans sp. | reverse complement strand
CGGGCAGGAGCACCAGGGGATCATCCGGCGCGGGGCGAAGCTGATCTTCGCATACTCCGAGGCGACCGTCCCGAAGGTCACCGTCATCACCCGCAAGGCGTTCGGCGGCGCGTACGACGTGATGGGGTCCAAGCACCTCGGCGCCGACGTGAACGTGGCGTGGCCGACGGCGCAGATCGCGGTGATGGGGGCACAGGGCGCGGTGAACATCCTGCACCGATCGCAGATCGCGAAGGCCGAGGACCCCGAGGCGGTGCGGGCGCAGATCGTGCAGGAGTACGAGGACACCCTCGTCAACCCGTACATTGCGGCCGAGCGCGGATACGTCGACTCGGTGATCCCGCCGTCGCACACCCGGGCGTACGTGGTGAAGTCGCTGCGGATGCTGCGCAACAAGCGCGAGTCCTTGCCACCGAAGAAGCACGGGAACATCCCGCTGTGACGGGGCGCCGCCGCGCGACCGCCTCCCGGGCGATCTTCCTGCGCCCGGCGCGCCATGGCGCTACCCGTGCAGGAAGATCGCCGCGCAGGGGTGCGCCATGAACCCGGAGCGTCCCGCGCTGCGGGTGGTGTCCGGCGACCCGACACCCGAGGAACTCGCCGTCCTGACCGCCCTCGTCACCGCCGTGGCGGCAGCGGGTGGTGCCACCGCGCATCCGCGGGAGCGGGGCGGCTGGGCGGACCCGGCGCGGGCGCTGCGGGTGCCGCCGCCCGTGGGGCCCGGGTCCTGGCGCAACTCGCTGCGCTGACCCGGCGAGCCCCGGCCCCGGGCGAGTTGATCACCAGCGGAGGGGCGGAGGGCCTACGGGAGGGCGAAGCCGCGCGGCACTGCCGACAGGTCACCGCAGCCGCAGTCGCCCTGCCCCGCGGGGAGGTGACCCAGCGTGGCCACCAGCAGGTCCCGCAGCCGCGGCAGGTTCTCGGCGAACGCCGCGAGCACCTCGGCGTGCGTGACGCCCTGCCCCGCCTCCACCCCGGCGTCCAGGTCCGTCACGAGCGCCAGCGTCGTGTAGCACAGGCCGAGTTCGCGGGCCAGCGCCGCCTCCGGCATCGCCGTCATCCCGATCACGCTCCAGCCGTGCGACTGGAACTCGCGCGACTCCGCCCGGGAGGAGAAGCGCGGTCCGTTGACGACCACCAGGACCCCGCCGTCGACGACGGGGGTGTCCGCCCCGGCGGACGCGGACAGGGCGGCGCCGCGCCCGGCCGGGCAGTACGGGTCGGCGAACGAGGCGTGCGCGACCCCGGCACCGTCGTCGAAGAACGTGTGCGGCCGTCCCGCGGTCCGGTCGACGACCTGGTCGGGGACGACGAGGGTCCCGGTCGGCAGCGCCGGGTTGAGCGAACCCACCGCCGACAGCGAGACCACCTGCCGCACCCCCGAGGCCCGCAGCGCCCACAGGTTGGCCCGGTACGGCACGACGTGCGGGGCGTAGCGGTGCTCCGGCCCGTGCCGGGGCACGAACACCACGTCACGCCCGCCGAGCGACCCGGACGACAGCGGCCCGCTCGGGTCGCCGTACGGGGTGGCGACCGCCTGCCCGGCCACGCCGTCGAGCAACGAGTAGAAGCCGGAACCACCGATGATCCCGACGGGAGGGGCACTCACGGGCTGAGAGATTACCCGCCCGCCTCGGATCGCGGTTCGGCTAATTCTTGCCGTTGCGCTTGACGTCGGCGTCAGCCTCGGCATGATGGAGTGAAGGCCGGAGCGCGGGAACCCCCGATCCTCGCTCCGGCCTTCCTCCTGCCCGCGGCTAGATTGCCGGACATGCAGCGCGAACACTTCGAACCGGACCATCTGGCCTTCGGCGCCGCCGTGCGCGCCTTCCTCGACAAGTCCGTGGTGCCGCACTACCTGGAGTGGGAGCGCGCCGGGATCGCGCCGCGCGAGATGTACACCGAGGCCGGCCGCAGCGGCTTCCTCGGGATGCAGATCCCGGCCGAGTACGGCGGGGGCGGGACGGACGACTTCCGCTTCAACCAGGTGCTCGGCGAGCAGGTCGCCGCCGCCGGGACCACCGGGGCCGGGCTGGGCCTGACGCTGCACAACGACATCTGCCTGCCGTACTTCCTGGCCTACTGCACCGAGGAGCAGCGGCGCCGCTGGCTGCCGGGCATCGCCTCCGGCGAACTGATCACGGCGATCGCCATGACCGAGCCCGGCACCGGCTCGGACCTGTCCGGGATCCGCACCGGCGCCCGCCGCGACGGGGACGAGTACGTCGTCAACGGCAGCAAGACCTTCATCACCAACGGCATCAACGCCGACCTCGTGGTCACCGCGGTGCGCACCGGTGAGGACCCCCACCAGGGGCTGTCGCTGCTCGTCCTCGAGCGCGGCATGCCCGGCTTCGAGCGCGGCCGCAACCTGGACAAGATCGGCCTGCACAGTCAGGACACCGCCGAACTGTCGTTCACCGACGTGCGGGTGCCGGCCGCGAACCTGCTCGGAGCGGAGGGCGACGGGTTCGCGCAGCTCACGGCGAAGCTGCCGCAGGAGCGCACCTCGATCGCGATCGCCGCGCTCGGCGAGGCGCGCGCCGCCTTCACCGAGACCCTGGCCTACGTCACCGACCGGAAGGCGTTCGGAACGTCCGTCTCGTCCTTCCAGAACACCAAGTTCGCCCTCGCCGAGATGATCACGGAGATCGACATCGCACAGGTGTGGGTCGACCGGTGCGTGCAGCACCTCAACGCGGGCGACCTGTCCACCGCCGACGCCTCCAAGGCGAAGTACTGGTGCACCGAACTGCAGGGCCGGGTGGTCGACCGCTGCCTGCAACTGCACGGCGGCTACGGGTACATGACGGAGTACCCGATCGCCCGCAGGTTCGTCGATGCGCGCATCACCCGCATCTACGGCGGAACCAGCGAGATCATGAAGAGCGTCATCAGCCGCTCGCTCGGGTTGTGAGGGGCCCGGCTCCGGTGCGTTTCGTGCTCGCCAGCTCCTCGCCGGCCCGGTTGCGAACCCTGCGAGACGCCGGTGTCGAACCCGAGGTCGTCGTCAGCGGGATCGACGAGGACGGCGTGGCGGCGGACTCGACGGCGGCGCTCGTGACGCGGTTGGCCGAGGCGAAGGCCGCCGCCGTGGCCGCGCGGATCGGCGGCCCCGCCCTGGTGATGGGGTGCGACTCGCTGCTCGAACTGGACGGAGCGGCGCTCGGCAAGCCCGGGACCGCGGCGGCCGCAGCGGAGCGCTGGCGCGCCATGCGCGGGCGCAGCGGCGTGCTGCACACCGGCCACGCGCTGCTCGACACCGCCCGCGGGCGCCGCGCGGTCGCCGGGGCGGCCACGACGGTACGGTTCGCCGACGTCACCGATGCGGAGATCGCGGCCTACTGCGCCAGCGGGGAGCCGCTGCAGGTCGCGGGCGCGTTCACCGTCGACGGCCTGGGCGGGTGGTTCGTCGACTCGATCGACGGCGACCACCACAACGTCGTGGGGCTGTCGCTCCCGACGCTGCGAAAACTGCTGGCCGAACTCGGCTACGGCCTGACCGACATCGGCTACCCGCACCCGGCGGCGACATCCGGCCCCGCGGCGGTCTGACCGCGGCCGGGGCGTCGGCTACGCGAACCAGGTGCGGGTCGGGACGGCCCGCCCGCGCAGCGCGACGGTGTCTCCCTCGCGCCAGTGCTCCCGCTCGACGGGGCTGGCCCGCTCGACGACCGCCGCACTCGCGAGCAGGGAGCCCGGCATGCCCTTGGCGACGTCGGTCAGCCGCGCCGCCTCGTTCACCGCGTCGCCGATGACGGTGTACTCCAGCCGGCTCGGGGCCCCGACCTGCCCGGCCACCACCGTCCCGCTCGCCACCCCGATGCCGACGGCCACCTCGCCCGCGACCTCCACGCGGTCCCGGATCGCCCGTGCGGCACGCAGGGCGGAGGTCTCGGCGTCGATGAGGGCGACGGGGGCCCCGAAGATGCACAGCGCGCCGTCCCCCTCGAACTTGTTGACGAGCCCGCCGCTGCCCTCGACCTCCGCGACGACGATCTCGAAGAAGCGGTTCAGCATCGCCACGAACGCGCCCGGCTCGGTGGAGAGGGTCAGCGAGGTCGACCCGGTGATGTCGACGAACAGCGCGACGATGGATCGCAGTTCGCCCGACAGCGTCACCCCGCTGCGCAGTGCCTCGGCCGCGACCGCGGGGCCGACGTGGCGGCCGAACAGGTCGTGCAGCCGGTCCCGGTCGCGCAGGCCGGCCATCATGTCGTTCACACCGCTTTGCAGCAGCCCGATCTCGCCGGGGTCGGCTACCTCGACCTCGCAGTCCAGGTCACCGGACCCGACCTGCTCGAGCGTGCGCGACAAGCCCCGCAGCGGCGTGCCGATCGCCTGCGCCATGAGCGCGGTCGAGACCAGCCCCACGGTCAGCGCGATGACCGCGGTGACGACGCCGGCGGTGCGGATGCGCCCCAACTGACCCGGCCCGAGCAGGATGACCAGGATGCCCAGCACCGGCACCGCGCTCGTGAGCAGCCAGATGAGCAGCAGCCGGTACCGCAACGACAGGATCGGGGAACGCTGCGGCGGATGGGCGGTGAGCGCCGCCCGCGTGATCGGCGACACGAGCCGCGCCACGATCAGGTAGGTCACGCCCGACGAGCACAGCCCCGCGAGGATCATGCCGCCGCAGATGCCGAAGATCGTGTGGCCGGGGGCGTCCGCCACCGCCGCCGCGATGCCCATCACCGCGGTGTCCAGTCCCCAGATCACCGCGGCGATGATCGCCAGGTCGACCGGCATGCGGACCGCACGGCGCGCGTCGGCCGCGTCCGGCTCGGTGCCCCGCAGCACCCACCGCAGGGTGCGCCGCTGCATGATCACCGCCGCGCTCGTGCCGACCAGTACCGAGGCCAGCACGTCGACGACGGACGTGGTGATCAGCACGGTGCGCTGTCCGGAGGTGCCGGCCGGGTTGACCGCGAGGACCAGGAGTCCGACGACGATCGCTCCGATGACGTTGGCCGCGACGGCCAGCACGGCCATGCCCACCACGCTGCGCACGACGAGCGGCACCTGGCCGGCGGTGAGGCTCTGGTGCAACCGGGTGACCTTCGTCTCGACCGGACGTGCGGCCCTGCCCGCAGCCTCGATCACCGCGCAATCCTCGCACCCGCCCCGGCCCGGTGCCCGCCGAGCGGACCGCCCGCTCAGCCTCGGGTCACGGGTCGGTGCGGGCCATCCGCCAGGCTCCGGCCGCGAGCGTCACCACCACGTAGCCGGCCAGCACCGCGAGCCCCGCCCAGGCCCCGAAGGAATGGGGGTCGGGTCGGGTCGCCATCGCGTGCATGCCGATCTGTGACGGCAGCCACCGTCCGGCAGCGTGCACCACCGACTCCGGCAGGATCTGGATCACGACCGGCGCCACGACCAGCAGCGTGGCCAGCCAGATGATCGCGCTGGAGGAACTGCGGGTCAGCGCCCCGATCGCGACGCCCCACGCGCAGATCAGCACGAGGTAGATCGCACCCGCGCCGAGCGCGCGTGGCAGGTCCGCGGCGTCCCACCCGACGCCGAGTCCCCCGGCGCCGAGCAGTGCCTGGCCGACGGCGAACGCGGCGACGCAGGCCAGGGCGCCGGAGACGAGCGCCACCGCGGAGTGCGTGCCGAGCTTGGCGGCCAGCACCCGCAGCCGCGAGGGCTGCGCGAGGAAGGTCGTCGCGATCATTCCGGTGCTGTACTCGCGGGTGACGGTGAGCACCCCGAAGGCGGCCACCGCGAGGACCGCGGCGTTGACCCCCTGCAGGGAGGTGCCGACCGAGTCGAAGCGCAGCCGTTGCAGGCTCGTCATCGAGTCCGCGCCCGCCGCCATCGCCGCAGCCACCGCGGCACTGACCGACACCGCGAGCAGCACCGCGACGATGACCGTGCGCGACGTCTTGTGCAGCGGGCGCAGCTTGTGCCACTCCATGAGGAACGAGGAGCCGACCGGGCCGGTCACGCCACCGCCTCCGCCGTGTACTCGCACAGCTCCCCGGTGAGGCGCATGAAGGCGTCCTCGAGCGAGGCGTGCTGGGAGGACAGCTCGTAGAGCACGGCGCCGATGCGTCCGGCCACGGACCCGACGTGCTCGATCGGCATGCCCACAACCTCGAGCGCCTCCCCGCTGCGCCAGACGGTCGCGCCGGTCTCCGCCAGCGCGACCTCCAGATCGTCCAGCTGCGGGCTGCGGACGCGGACGGTGCTGTCGACGCGGGCCACGAAGCTCTTGACACTCTCCGCGGCGATCAGCCGCCCCCGGCCGATCACCACCAGTTCGCCGGCCGTGAGCGCCATCTCGCTCATCAGGTGACTGGAGACGAAGACGGTGCGGCCCTCGTCGGCCAGACCCTGCATGAAGGTGCGGATCCAGCGGATGCCCTCCGGGTCCAGGCCGTTGATCGGTTCGTCGAGCAGCAGCGTGGCGGGGTCGCCGATCAGCGCCGCGGCGATTCCCAGGCGCTGGCGCATGCCCAGCGAGAAGCCGGCGACCTTGCGCCCGGCCGCCGCGTCCAGGCCGACCATCCCGATGACGAGCTCGGCGCGTGCCGCGGGCAGCCGGTTGGCGGCCGCCAGCCAGCGCAGGTGCTCGATGGCGGTCCGGGCGGGATTGACCGCGCCCGGGTTGAGCAGCGCTCCGATCTCGCGCAGCGGGAAGTCCAGGTCGCGGTAGCGGCGGCCGCCGACGGTGGCCCGGCCCGCATCGGGCGAGGTCAGTCCCAGGATCATCCGCGCGGTCGTCGTCTTGCCGCTGCCGTTCGGCCCGAGGAAGCCGGTGACGGTGCCCGGCTTGACCGAGAATGTGAGTGCTTCGACGACGGCGTCACCTCGGTACCGCTTGGTCAGATTGACGACGTCGATCACGTAACGCTCCTGCAGCCGGCCGGGCCCTCCAGCGCGTCCCAGTATGCGCAGGCGGCCCCGCTGCCGGTTCATCGGCATTGGCGCGCTCTTATTGAGCGCGGCGGCCCGGTTCGTCGCGAAGCGCCGACAGGCGGGTCCGCCGCCACCGCTCGTACGGGCCGTCGGGGCGGACACCGGGCGCCGCGGACGCGCGCGATGCCAGCAGCGCGGTGAGGACGGCGAGCTCGGCCCCGGTGGCGTTCCCACGGACCTGCAGCACCGCCGCCTCAGACGGGCGGGACGCCATGGTGGCGCTGGGAGAAGGTGCGGGACTTTCCGACGAGGGCCGCGTAGCGGCGCACGAGTTCGGCGCGCAGCTCACCGGGCTCGATCACCGCGTCCAGGACGAGGTCGGAGGCCAGCCGCATCAGGTCGACGTCCTGCTCGTAGTGCCTGCGCCGGTCGGCGACGAACGCGGCGCGCTCGGCCGGGTCGGTGATCTGCTCGATCTTGTTGGCGTAGACCGCGTTGACGGCGGCCTGCGGGCCCATGACCGCGATCTTCGCCGTCGGCAGGGCGATGCAGGCGTCGGGCATGAAGCCCGGCCCCGCCATCGCGTACAGCCCGGCACCGTACGCCTTGCGGACGATCACGGACACCTGGGGCACGGTGGCCTCCGACACAGCGGTGATCATCTTCGCCCCGTGCCGGATGATGCCCTGGCGCTCGACGTCACTGCCGATCATGAATCCGGGCACGTCGGCCAGATACAGCAGCGGCACGTTGAAGGCGTCGCAGAGCCAGATGAAGCGCGCCGCCTTGTCCGCCGAGTCGACGAAGAGCACGCCGCCCTTGACCGCGGAGTTGTTCGCGACCACGCCCACCGGGCGGCCGTCGATGCGTCCGAGTCCGACGATCAGTTCCGGGGCGAACAGCGGCTTGATCTCGAAGAACGAGTCCTGGTCGAGCAGGCCGTCGAGCAGACCGTGCATGTCGAACGGGACCGACTCCTCGGCCGGCACGGCATCGCCCGCCAGCGCGATCGCCGGCTGTTCCGGCCCCGCGTCGGGCGCCGGTTCGCGCCAGCAGGTGGGCAGGTAGGAGAAGAACAGCTTCGCCTGCTCGATCGCGTCCTCGTCGTCGACGGCCAGGTTGTCGCCGCAGCCGGAGACGGTGGCGTGCATGCGGGCACCGCCCATCTGCTCGAGCGTCACCTTCTCCCCGACGACCATCTCGGCCATCCGGGGCGACCCGAGGTACATCGACGCGTTCCCCTCGACCATGATCACGATGTCGCAGAACGCCGGGATGTAGGCGCCACCGGCGGCGGAGGGCCCGAACAGGCAGCAGATCTGGGGCACCCGCCCGGAGAGTGCGACCTGGTTGCGGAAGATCCGCCCGGCGCCGCGGCGCCCCGGGAACAGCGCGACCTGGTCGGTGATGCGGGCCCCGGCGGAGTCGATCAGCCAGAAGATCGGCAACTCCGCCTCGAGCGCGCGCTCGGTGATCCGGATGATCTTCTCCACGGTCCGCGCGCCCCAGGAACCGGCCTTGACGCTCGGGTCGTTCGCGACGACCAGCGCCGGACGGCCGTCCACCAGCCCCTGCCCGGTCACCACGCCGTCGGCCGGCAGCGCCGCCCCGGACGCGGCCCCGGAGTGGGCACCGCGGCCCGCGAGCGCGTTGGCGAGCTGGCCGTCCTCCACGAAGCTGTCCTCGTCGAACAGCAGGGCGATCCGGTCGCGGACGTACAGCTTGTGCTGGGCGGCCAGCTTCGCGGCGGCCTTCTCCGGCGGTGCGCCGGTCGCGGCCCGCGCGGCGCGGATGTCCTCGGCGCTCACGCGTCCGTCCCCCGTGTGGTGACATGCGGCGGCAGCGGGCGGTGGCGAGTACCCGCCGGACACGCAGCCGGCGACGCGGCGGAGGTGGTCATCGGACCGGCAGTCCCAGGCCGCGGGCGATCAGCATGCGCTGCACCTCCGAGGTGCCCTCCCCGATCTCGAGGATCTTGGCGTCGCGGTAGAAGCGCGCGACCGGGTACTCCTCC
>SCQZ01000327.1 GCA_004299665.1 Jatrophihabitans sp. | reverse complement strand
GACCGCGCCGCCGGTGCCGGCGGCGACCGGGGTCGCCGGCACCTGCGCCGCGGCGGCCGCGGCGGTGTGCCGCAGCGTCTTGTTCATGGGCTGGTGCGGCGGCGCGAGCGGCGCCGCCGGAGCACCCGGCGCCTGCCCGAGCCCGGCGAAGCTGAACGTGCCCATCTTGACCGCGTGCGTGTGCGACGCGCGCGGGGCGGCGTGCGCCGTGGCCGGGACCACGAGGACTGGCGCCAGGGCCGCCGCAGCAGCCGCCACCAGAGCGATCCGACGTCGCAACTGCCGCATTCGTGCCTCCTCGGGCGAAGCGCTCCCACGGCGAACGTTAGACCGCACCGGGCCGGGCGGGAAGGGCTCACGCCGAGCCCGAGCCGGCGGCGGGAACGGATAGCAGATCCACAGCCGGCGCCTCTACGGTGCGAGCGACCGCCGAACCCCGAAGGGACCCGTCGTGGACGCTCAGACCGTCGACCAGAACTACGCCGCGCTCGAGCAGCAGGCGCAACAGACCACCCAGTCGATCACGGCGCTGGCGCAGAAGCTGCAGACGGCGGCGGCGGCCGGCAACACCGACGCGCGCGAGTGGCTGCTCGACCTCAAGGAGGTCACGATCGGCGTGCAGCAGGAGCAGGCATCCACGTCGCTGCTGCTGCAGTCGATCCACCAGATGGTCGACAACCACGTCCAGCAGCAACAGCCGCCGGCGCCGGTCTACCAGCAGCAGCCGCAGTACCAGCAGCCGATGCAGGCCGCGGGCTTCGCCGGGGGCGCCGGGGGCGGCATGCTGCAGCGCTTCCTCGGCGGGGGCTTCGGCCGGGCCATCGTCACCGGCGCGGGCTTCGGCATCGGCGACGACATCATCAACTCGATCTTCTAGCGCTCCCGCAGCCGCTGGATGTCGCGCGCCTGCTGCAGTTCCCGCGCCCGGCGCCGCTCCCGCGCGCTGCGTCGGCTCTGCCACGCGATGAAGATCACCAGCAGGATCAGGCAGATGCTGGTGCCCCACCCGAGCAGCTGACCCTCGGACATCACCGCCGGACCGTTGGCCGTGTGGTGGAAGGTGAGGTGGGCGTGGATCGTGTACGCCAGATCCAGCGCGAGCACGAGCAGCAGGACGGTCCATCGGCGCGCGGTCACGAGGGGCAAGGATAGATCGCCCGGATCGGTGACGGCCCGCAGCGCCGGTGTTCGCACAGCCGCGAGCGTTACCGTGCGGTCGGACCCGATCCTGGCAGGAGGGGCGGACACTGACTCGCGATCGCGGCGCGGCACGGCACGCCCGCGCGCGCCGGCGGCTGACCGGCGCGGTCGCCGTCGCGCTCGTGGCGTGCGGAGCCGCCGGATGCGCCGCCTCCGCGCCACCGCCGCCTGCGCCGTCGGTGGGCCAGCAACTGTCGGCCCCGCTCGCCCCGGCCGTCGCGGACGCCGCGCTGGTCAGTTCCACCGGCGCGCCGGTCACGCTCGCCTCGCTGCGCGGCAAGGTGATCGTGATCTCCGACATGATGACGCTGTGCCAGGAGACCTGCCCGCTCGACACGGCGAACCTGGTCGCGGCCGCCCGCGCCGCCGAGCAGGCGGGGCTGGGCGGCAAGATCGAGTTCCTGAGCGTCACCATCGACCCGCAGCGCGACACCGTGGACCGCCTCGCGGTCTACCGGCGGCTGTTCGAGCCGGCGCCGGCGGACTGGGCCGTCCTCACCGGTGCGCCGGCGACGCTCGCCCGGTTCTGGGGATCGCTCGGCGTGTACATCCACCGGAC
>SCQZ01000326.1 GCA_004299665.1 Jatrophihabitans sp. | reverse complement strand
CGCTACCGCACGGGCGTGACCGGGGTCGAGCAGGGCGACGACGCGGTGCTGCTGCACACGACCGCGGACGCGGTGCGGGCGCGCTGGGTGATCGGCGCCGACGGCGCGCACAGCGACTTGCGCCGGTGCTTCGCCGTCGCGTTCGACGGTGACACCTACCCCACGCTGAGCCTGGTCGCGGCGACCCGGTTCCCGTTCGAGCACGCCGATCTCGCGCCGGTGAGCTACTGGACCGGACCGCTCGGGCGGGTGTCGCTGATCCGGACCCCCGACGCCTGGCGCATCGCCGTGTCGACGTCGGAGCCGGCGTCCGAACCGCCGCCGGGTGCCGACGTGCCGCACCCGACGCTGCGCGCCGCCCTCGACCGCCTGGCCGGGGGCCCGGGCTGGCAGTCGTACCCGATCGAGCAGCACCAGTTCTACCGCAGCCATCAGCGGGTCGCGGCGACCTTCCGCTCCGGGCGGCTGGTGCTGGCGGGGGACGCCGCGCACCTGACCAGCACGACCGGCGGCATGGGGCTGAACTCCGGCGTGCACGACGCCGTCGACCTCGCCACCCGCCTGGGGCCGGCACTGGCGGCCGGCGACGCCGAGGCGCAGGAGCGCGCGGTCGCGCGGTACGCCGCGGTGCACCGTGCCGTCGCGTGCGGCCGGGTACAGCCGGTGACGCGCGCGGCCCGGGCGGCGGTGGATGCCCGCGACGTCGCCGCCCGCGCCGCACGATTGGCCGACCTGCGCGCCGCCGCCGCCGATCCCCGGGCGCGGCTGCGGCACCTGCGCCAGGCGAGCATGCTGGCGGACGACGTGAGCGGAGCGTGACCGTGACGACCGTCCGTACCCCGATCACCGGCGTGCCGATCGCACAGGTGCCGGACACCGACGACGCCGCGCGGGACGCGGCGCTCGCTGCGGCGGCTGCCGCCGCCGGCGCGTGGCGTGACGTCCCGGCCGCGCAGCGCGGGCGGCTGCTGGTGGAGGTGGCACGCCGGATGCGCGCCCGCGCCGACGAGGTGGCCGGCCTCGAGACGCTCAACACCGGCAAGCCGCCGGCGGACACCCGCCGGGAGGCGGAGCGGGCCGCCGCCTGCTTCGAGTACTACGGCGGCTACGCCGACAAGGCCCTCGGCACGGTGATCCCGGTGCCCGGGCCACTGCACACGTACACCCTGCGCGAGCCGTACGGCGTCGTGGTCGGCATCGTCCCGTGGAACGTGCCCTACTTCTTCGCCGCGAAGAAGATCGCGCCCGCGCTGGCGTTCGGGAACGTGGCGGTGCTCAAGCCGGCCGCCGAGACACCGCTGACGGCGATCATCCTCGGCGAGATCGTCGCGGGGGTGCTCGCGGAGGCCGGCCTGCCCTCCGGCATCTGCCAGGTGCTCCCCGGCGGGGCCGATCTCGGTGCCGCGCTCGTGGCCGATCCGCGCACCTCGCTGGTGGTGTTCACCGGCTCGGAGCGCGCCGACGCGGCGGTCGGGGCGGCAGCCGCGGCCCACTTCGCGCCCGCCACCCTCGAACTCGGCGGCAAGTCGCCGCAGCTCGTCTTCGCGGACGCCGACCTCGACGCGGCCGCCACCGCCGTGATGAACGGCTTCGTTGGGTCCTGCGGGCAGATGTGCATCGCGGGCTCGCGGCTGCTGGTCCAGCGCGAGGTCTACCCGCGGTTCCTCGGCGAACTGGGCAGGCGGGTGCGCGCGCTGCGGGTCGGAGATCCGCGGCGACCCGGCGTCGAGGTCGGGCCGCAGGCCACCGCGGCGCAGGCGGAACGGACCCGGGCGCACCTGCGGACCGGGATCGAGGCGGGAGCGATCGTGCTCGCGCAGGCCGGACTCCCGCAGGAACCGGAGTTGCGCGACGGCTGGTGGGTGCCACCGACGATCTTCACCGACGTCCCGGCCGACGCCGCCCTGCTCAGCGAGGAGATCTTCGGGCCGGTGCTGTGCGCCGAGCCGTTCGCCGACGAGGACGAGGCACTCGCGCTGGCACACCGGACGCGGTTCGGCCTCGCGGCGGGCGTGTGGACCGGCGACACGGCCCGGGCGCACCGGCTCGCCGCCGCGCTGCGCGTCGGCACGGTATGGGTCAACACCTACCGGGTGTTGTCCGACATGGTCCCCTTCGGCGGCGTCGGCAGTTCCGGCTACGGGCGGGAGGGCGGCACCGACGCCGTGGGGCTGTACACCTGGACCAAGAGCGTGTGGGTGGACACGGCCGGGCGGCGGCCGGACATGCCGATCCCGGCAAACCCGTTGACACCCTGACCTGTTCAGAGCGCGGCGATACCGCCGAAGATCCGGCGGGCGAACAGGTCCCGCTCCTCGGCGCGTTTCGACTGTTCCGACGGGTCTTCCTCGGACTCGATGAGTTCCGTCGCGGCGACACCGTCGACGCGCACGAGTTGCTCGAGGCGCCGCAACCGGCTGCGGGTGACCCACAGTTCGGCCGCGAGCTCGATGCAGATGTTGACCAGCGCGTCCTGGACGGGTGAGTCCAGGAAGGCGGGGTGGCGCGGGTCGTCGGTGGGGAGCATGGGCGTGGTCATCGCGTGCACACCCTCATGAGCCGGATCCCTCCGGGGTCGAGGTGGTGGTCGGGGTCTACGACGGGGAAGACCGACTCCAGCAAGGTGGTGAAGTCGGAGTAGACGAACGCGCTGGCGAACGGCTCGCCGTTGTAGATGCAGTCGACGTTGCGGTGGTAGTCGCCCCAGTCCATCGGGCCGTGGGCAGGCCGGTTGGCGAAGTCGACGACGACGAACACCCCGCCCGGGCGCAGCACGCGGTGGGCCTCGGTGACGACCCGCTCCGCGACGTCGCGCGGCACCTCGTGGAACAAGATGTTGCAATAGACCAGGTCGAAGGCCGCGTCGGGGAAGCTGAGCGCGGCCGCGGACTCCTGCCGGAACTCGACGTCGACACCGAGCTTGATCGCGCGCCGGTGCGCGTACCGCACCATGGGCGCGGCGATGTCGATGCCGGTCACCCTCGCGTCCGGGAAGCGCTGCTTGAATGCCGTGGTGCTCTGGCCGATGGAGCACGCGAGGTCCAGGACGCGGGTGACGACCCCGTCCGCGGGTAGCGGCACGTGCCCCACGCTCGCCTGCTTGACCTGGCCGTCGAGGTTGAGCCCGGCGTAGAAGACGTTCCCGCCGTATTCGGTGATCGCCCCGGCGAGCGGGTCGCCGTAGTAGCTGCCGGGCTGCAGATGGATGTCCTCGACGGTGTAGTACTCCGGGTAGGTCAGCTGCGGGTCGCAGTGGACGCTGCCGGGCCCGCGCCGCTCGGCCTCGGCGATCTCGGCGAGCAGCTCGGACGCCCGCCCGTGGACGGTGTCGGCCACGCGCCGCCACGTCTTCTCCTGCACCGACCGCACGACGCGGTTGCGCAGCGCGATCACCGGCACCGGGTCGAGCAGCCGGCGCAGGTCCAAGACGTCACGGATCGGTTCGCCGCGGCGGGCGAGTTCGGCCTCGCTCGCCGCCACCGCGGCGTTCTTGATCTCACCCAGCGCCAGGCGGCGCAGCCCCACCATGAAGTCGACATACGCCGCGTCGTCGTGACAGGCGGCGTATGCCGACTTCGTGGCCGGCGACGACGAGGTCGTCACGGTGCCGTGCGCCGGGTCAGTCCTGCTTGCCGTGCTGCGGGGCCCAGGCGGTCCGGACCTCGTTAATGAGGGTCCGCTTCGTGACCTTGCCGTTCTCGAAGAACTGCCAGACGCGGTTCTTGTTCAGGCCGTCGGGGCTCACGTTGATGATCTCGTAGAAGTACCCGCTCGGGTCGTCCTTGCGGACCCAGGTGAGCACCATCGTCTCGTCGTCGGCCTCCCAGCACCGGCCCTTGATCCGCTCGGTGTCCCAGAAGATCTGCTTGTCGTGGTACTCGGCGGGGAACGGGATCTCCTCGACCCGTCCGTCCGGCCAGGTGTACCGGTTGACCTGGTGGTACCTCTCCTCGCCGTCGGCCTCGATCAGCTCGCACGTCAGGTTCGCGCGGTGCTGGTCGAAGATCTTGCCGTCGGCGTCCACCCACGTGTAGGTGCCTTCCCACTTACCGAGCGTCCGCCACAACAGTGGCATCTCTTCACGCATACTCACGGTCGTTCTCTCCCATCGAATGCTCATTGGAACCCGAGTCTTGCTTGTAGTGCAGGAACATACCCCGCCCCATGGCTCTGCGGAAGGGTTTCGGCACAAGTTGTCAGCAAACTTTTCGGAGCGGCGGGGCTATCATCCTGGAACAGCGTTTCGACGATTGGGAGACTCGATGACCATCGACACCGGCGGCGCCCCGATGACGATCGTGGACGGTGTGCGCAACTTCGCCCGCTCGCAGCCGGACACGCCGGCCGTGATCGACGGGGACCGCGTGCTCACCTACCGGGAACTCGACGAGCGGGCGAGCCGGCTGGCCAACGTGCTGCTGGAGGCCGGCCTCGCTGTCGGGCAACCCGTCGCCGTGCTGCTGGGCAACCGGCTCGAGTACTGCGAGGTCGCCGCCGGCATCGCCAAGGCCGGTCTGGTCATGGTGCCGCTGAACCCGCGACTCACCGCCGCGGAGGCCGGATACATCCTGGAGCACTCCGAGTCGGCCGCGC
>SCQZ01000325.1 GCA_004299665.1 Jatrophihabitans sp. | reverse complement strand
GATCCTGGCGACGCCCTCCGGCGCCGCCAGCGCGCAGATCACGGTGATCTCCCGGGCCCCGCGGTCGCCGAGCAGTCCCAGACAGTGCGCGAGCGACCCGCCGGTCGCGAGCATCGGGTCCAGGACGAGGACCGCGCGGCCGGCCAGCGACTCCGGCAAGGACGCCATGTAGGGGCTTGGCCGGTGCGTGTGCTCGTCGCGTGCCAGCCCGACGAAGCCCATCTGCGACTCCGGCAGCAGGTTGAAGGCTGCCTCGGCCATCCCCAGCCCGGCGCGCAACACCGGCACGAGCAGCGGCGGATCGACGATGCGAGTTCCGGCGGCGACCGCGACGGGCGTGGTCACGGGCCGGCTCTCCACCCCCAGGTCACGGGTCGCCTCGTAGACCAGCAGCGTCGCGAGTTCACGCAGCGCCGCGCGGAACTCGGCGTTGCTGCTGGCCGCGTCCCGCATGACGGTCAGCCGGGCCTGGACTATCGGATGGTCGACGACGACGGTGCGCACAGTCCGCGACGCTAGCGTGCCGGGGTACCAGCCCCGCAAGCCCCGCCTCGGCGAACTATGCCCAAGCACGCCGCCGCGCTCGCTCCTAGACTGGGTGGGGTGACGACCGTCGTCGACCTCCCCGCCATCACGCGCGACGATGCGGCGCTGCGGCGCTTCCTGCACGGCCTGCCGGGCGTGGACCAGGTCGGAGCCGAGGCCCGCGCCGCGGCCCTGGCCACCCGCTCGATCAAGACGACCGCCAAGGCGTGGGCGATCGATACCGCGATCTCGATGGTCGACCTCACGACCCTCGAGGGCGCGGACACGCCGGGCAAGGTTCGCTCGATGTGCGCCAAGGCCCGCACGCCCGACCCGGGCGATGTCAGCTGCCCCAGTGTCGCCGCGGTCTGCGTCTACCCGGATCTCGTCGCCACGGCCGTCGAGGCGCTGCGCGGCTCCGGTGTCGCCGTCGCCAGCGTCGCCACCGCCTTCCCGTCCGGGCGTGCCGCCCTGGCCACCAAGCTGCACGACGTCCGCGACGCGGTCGCCGCCGGCGCGACCGAGGTGGACATGGTCATCGACCGCGGGGCCTTTCTCGCCGGCCGGTACGGGCAGGTCTACGAGGAGATCGTCGCCACCAAGGCCGAGTGCGGGACCGCGCACCTCAAGGTGATCCTCGAGACGGCAGAGCTGGCGACCCTGGACAACGTGCGCCGCGCCTCGTGGCTGGCACTGATGGCGGGCGGCGATTTCATCAAGACCTCGACCGGAAAGCTGCCGGTCTCGGCAACCCCGCCGGTGGCGCTGGTCATGCTGGAGGCCGTGCGCGACTACTTCTCGGCGACCGGGGCGCGCCGCGGCGTGAAGCTCGCCGGCGGGATCCGTGCCGCGAAGGAGGCGATCCGGTATCTGGTGATCGTCAAGGAGACGGCGGGCGAGGACTGGCTGGTCCC
>SCQZ01000324.1 GCA_004299665.1 Jatrophihabitans sp. | reverse complement strand
GCAGACGCCAGCAAGCGTGCATGCTGGCAAGTCGGGTTCGACGAAAGCGTATTGCACGCACAAGTCCTGCAGGGCAATTGGGGGCCAGGAACGCGATCACGGCGACGACCGCGAGGATCAGCCAGCGCCGCGGTTCCAGGATGAGCCGGTAGTGCTCGAGGTTCTGCTGCTCGGCCGACATCGGACGGAACGGCGGGCGGATCAGGTAGGCGACCGCCAGGTTGCCGGCGATGAGCACCGCCATCAGCACGCCGAAGATGAGGAAGAGCACGACGCGGGTCCACAGCACGGTGCTGAACACCCCGCGGTACCCGACCGATCCGAACCAGAGCCAGTCGATGTAGACGCCCGTCAGCTTGAGGGCGATGACGATCAGGACGATCAGGATCGCCACGACCCCGAGGACGATCTTGGTGCGGCGCGACAGGGCGACGCTCGGCAGGGCCGGCCGCATGCTCACAGGGAAGTCTCCTCGCTCGGCTGGAACGTCCAGTCAACGTACCTGCCGGTCATCGGGTTCCGTCGCCCGCGGCGCTCAGCAGTGCGGGACGGACGTCCCCGCCGCCGAGTCCTGCAACACCTGGACGGCCTGGGCCAGCGTCGACACCTTGATCACCTCGAGGCCGGGGGGGATGGCGCCGCGCACGTCCGAGCAGTTCGAGGCCGGTGCCAGGAAGATGGTGGCGCCCTTGTCCCGGGCGGCGATCATCTTCAGCTGGATGCCGCCGATCGGCCCGACCTGCCCGGACGGGTCGATCGTCCCGGTTCCCGCGATGAAGCGGCCCCGGGTGAGATCGGTGGAACCGACCTCGTCGATGATCCCGAGCGCGAACATCATGCCGGCCGACGGCCCGCCGATCTGGTTGCCGAGGCCGAGGTCGACGTGGAACGGCGCCTGGCACACGGACTCGCTCACCGTGATGCCCAGCGACCCGCCGGCGCGCCCGGACAGCGGGGGCCCTAGCGTGACCGGGACGGTCACGGGCTTGCCCTCGCGCACGACGTCGACCGACACCGTCATCCCGGGTGACTTCCCCGCGAGGATCGCGGTCAGCGCGTCGGCGGTGGTGGCCGCGGCGCCGTCGACGGAGGTGATCAGGTCGGAGGGCTGCAGCTTGCCGTACGACGCGCCGGACGACACGACGGAGGCGACGCCGAAACGCTTCGGGTACCCGAGTTGGCACGCCGCCGCGACGATCGCGCTGTCCTGCGACTGGGAGAACTCCTGCTTGTTCTGCTGGTCGGTCTGCTTCTCGGTCTGCCCGGGCGGGTAGACGGCAGCCCGCGGGACGATCACCGTGTCGTGCTCGAGCCAGCCCTGCAGCGCCTGGAAGGCGGTGATCGACTGCGTCGACACGTCCACCGTCGTCATGTTCAGGTGGCCGCTGGTCTGCCGCACCGGCACGCCGGTGATCTTGATGATGGTGTTGCCGTTGTCGTCCTTGCCGAGGGTGTTGTAGGTCGGTCCGGGCGTGAGCGCCACGTACGGGACGGGCATCGTCAGCGCCAGCGTGAACAGCACGACGAACAGCACCGCCCCGACGATCATGGTGCGGACGCGGCGGCTCAGCGCCCGCCAGCCACGCCGGCGCCGCTCGCCCGCCGGTGCGGGCGCGGACTCGGGCGGGGCCGGCGTGGACACCCCGGCAGCCTAACCGCGACCGGCTATCCGCCGACGCGTTGCCTCCCGCGCGGGGCGGCCCGCAGGGCCTGCAGGTACGAGCCGTGCGCGCGCATCGCCGCGGCGGTGTCCGGGCGCCGCCGCCGCGGGCGCTCGTCACGCCCGTGCCACCAGCAGGCCAGGGCGCTCACGGCCGTCGCGAGCGCCGGTGCCGCCAGCCACAGCGCCCAGGTCATGACAGCGCAGGCTAGTCGCCCCGGCGTGTTCGCGGTGCGCGCAACGCGGAACGGGCGGCCGCGCCCGCGCGTCACTACTACCGTGAACCCCGTGAGCAGCAACCTGCCCTTCGGCTTCGGACCCGGTTCGGGCGGTTCGGGCGACCCCAACGACCCGCTCGGCCTCTTCGCCCAACTGCAGCAGATGCTGTCGTGGTCCGGCGGTCCGGTGAACTGGAACCTGGCACGGCAACTGGCCGGCACGACGCTCGGGTCCGCGAGCCGGGAGGTGAGCGCCGCGGAGCGGGCGGCCGTCGCCGACGCGGTGCGCCTGGCCGATCACTGGCTCGACGAGGTGACCGAACTCCCGTCCGGCGTGCGCGGCGTCGAGTCGTGGACGCGCCGGGAGTGGCTGGAGAAGACCCTGCCGAACTGG
>SCQZ01000323.1 GCA_004299665.1 Jatrophihabitans sp. | reverse complement strand
GCCCGGTTCAAGAACGACGCATAGATCGCCACCACCGGATGCAACCCCGCACTGGCCAACCCCGCCGCCGAGGCCACCGCATGCTGCTCCGCGATCCCCACATCAAAACACCGATCCGGGAACCGCGCCGCGAACCCCGACAACCCCGTCGGCCCACACATCGCCGCCGTGATCGCCACCACATCATCACGAGCCTCCCCGGCCGCCACCAACTCCTCCCCGAACACCTGCGTCCACCGCCGCCCGGCACGCGGCAACGCCCGCCCCGTCACCACATCGAACGGCGGCGACTGGTGCATCTGATCGGCCGGATCATCCTCCGCCGGCGCATACCCGAACCCCTTCCGCGTCACCACATGCACCAGCACCGGCCCCCCGAACCCCCGCGCCAGCCGCAACGCCGACTCCAACGCCGCGATGTCATGACCATCCACCGGACCCAGATACTTCAACCCCAAATCCTCGAACATCCCCTGCGGCGCCAACACATCCTTCAAACCACGCTTCAACCCGTGCAGGGCCTCGTACAGCGGCGGTCCGACGACGGGGGTCCGGCCGAGCACGCCCTTGACCTGGCCGAGCGCGCGCTCGTAGCCCGGTCGCAGCCGCAGGGCGGCCAGGTGGTCGGCCAGGCCGCCTGCGGTGGGGGCGTAGGACCGGCCGTTGTCGTTCACCACGACGATCACCGGGCGGTCCGAGGCCGCGATGTTGTTCAACGCCTCCCAACACATCCCGCCCGTCAACGCACCATCGCCCACCACCGCCACCACCGGCCGGCGCTCACCGCGGATCGCGAACGCCTTCGCCATCCCGTCCGCATACGACAACGCCGTCGACGCATGCGAATTCTCGATCCAATCGTGCGGGGACTCCGCGCGGTTCGGATACCCCGACAACCCCCCCGTCTGCCGCAACGACCCGAACACCCCCGCCCGACCCGTCACAATCTTGTGCGGATACGCCTGATGCCCCACATCCCACAAAATCGGCTCCGACGGCGAGTCGAACACCCGATGCAACGCCAACGTCAACTCCACCGCACCCAGATTCGGCCCCAGATGACCACCCGTGCGCGCCACCGTCCCCACCACCAGATCCCTGATCTCCGCCGCCAACACCGCCAACTCCTCACGGTCCAGGCCACGCAGGTCGGCAGGACATGCAATACGTTCGAGCACGGGCAGACTCCTCGGGCTGTGCACGGCACACCGCGCCCGGCGCCGTCGCCGCGGTCTCGGGCGGGCGTCATTCGGGTCGCTGGTACCCAATCGCGCCCCGGTTCTCACACCGCATCTGGTTTGAGGTGGGGGGCACCGGGAAAGATAGATCCGGGCGCGGGCGATCAAGCAGCCGATCGGTCCGCCGAAGCCGAGACGGGGCGCTGAGGACAGCCGTGACCGACCTGCGATCTGCCGACGGGCACCTGGAGCGGCTCGCGCGCGAGGCCGAGGCCCAGGCCCGCGCCGAGAACTTCCCGGTCGCGCTGCGGTTGCTGCCCCGCGGACCCCGCCGCCACCTCTCGGACGTCTACCGCTACGCGCGGTTCGTCGACGACGTCGGCGACACCGCCGACGGTGACCGCACCGCGCTGCTGGCCGCCGTCGAGGCCGACGTGCGCGCGCTGCCGAACGGCGCCGCGCGGCTGCCCGCGGTGACGCCCCTGGGAGCCCTGGTGCGGTCGGGCACGGTGACGCTGCAGCCGCTGCTGGACCTGATCGCCGCCAACCGGATGGACCAGCGGGTGCGCCGGTACGACACCTTCGCCGACCTGCTCGGCTACTGCGCGCTGTCGGCCGCGCCGGTCGGGCGGCTCGTGCTGCAACTCGCCGGCGCCTCGGACCCGGGCGACCTGGCCCGCTCCGACGAGGTCTGCGCGGCGCTGCAGGTGCTCGAGCACTGCCAGGACGTCGCCGAGGACGCCGCGGCCGGGCGGATCTACCTGCCGCAGGAGGACCTGGCCCGCCACGGGGTCGAGCCCGCCGCACTGCGCCGCGGCCCCACCCCGGACGCGGTGCGGGCAGTCGTCGCGCTGCAGACCGACCGCGCGGAGCGGCTGCTCGCGGCCGGGCCCCCGCTGGTACGGCGGCTGCGTGGCTGGGCGCGGGTGGCGGTCGCGGGATACGTCGCGGGCGGTCTGGCGACCGCCCGCGCGCTGCGGCGGGCCCGCTTCGACGTGCTGGCCCGCGACGTCCGGCCGTCGCGGGTCGTCACCGCCGCCCTGGCGGCCCGGCTGTGGGCCGGCCGCGGGCCCGGCGCCCCCGCGCGCTCCGGGAGCGACCGATGAGGGTCGCCGACGCCTATGCCGAGTGCGAGCGGATCACCGGGTCCCAGGCACGCAACTTCGCCTGGGGCATCCGGCTGCTGCCCACCGAGAAACGCCGGGCGCTGTCGGCCGTGTACGCCCTCGCCCGCCGCGTCGACGACATCGGCGACGGGGCCCTGCCCCCGGCGGACAAGCTGCGGTTGCTGGCCCGGCAGCGAGCGATGCTCGACGATCCCGGCGCCCACCCGGACGACCCGGTGCTGGTCGCGCTCACCGACGCCGCCGGCCGGCTGCCGATCCCGCTGGCGGCCTTCGGCGAGTTGATCGACGGGTGCGAGATGGACGTCACCGGGCGCGCCTACGGTGATCTCGAGGAGCTCGTCACCTACTGCCGCTGCGTTGCCGGGTCGATCGGGCGGCTCTCGCTCGGTGTCTTCTCCCCCCACCTGCCGGCCGAGGCGACGCCGCGGGCAAGCCACCTCGCCGACGAACTGGGCATCGCGCTGCAGTTGACGAACATCCTGCGCGACGTCCGCGAGGACCTCGCGAACGGACGCGTCTACCTACCCAAGGCGGATCTGGACCTGTTCGGCGTCACGCTGCGCACGCTTCCGGACGGCACGCTCGACCCGCAGGGCGGCGCGCTGGCCGAACTGGTGCGCTTCGAGGCCGCCCGGGCGCAGGGTCGCTACGACGAGGGGCTGCGGCTGCTACCGCTGCTCGATCGCCGCAGCCGGGCCTGCTGCGCCGCCATGGCGGGGATCTACCGCGACCTCCTGGCCCGCCTGGCGGCCGATCCGTCCCGGATGATGCGCGGGCGCGCGTCGCTGTCCGGCCGGGAGAAGGCACGTGTCGCGGCACGGGCGCTCACGCTCGGCAGGGCCGGCCATGGCTGAGCCGTCCGCGGCCGGCGCGCCGTGCGACGTCGCGGTGGTCGGCGGCGGGCTGGCGGGCATCACCGCCGCGCTGCGCCTGGCCGATGCCGGCCGGCAGGTGACGCTGGTCGAGTCGCGGCCCCGGCTCGGCGGTGCCGCGTTCTCCTTCCCCCGGACGGCGGCCGGGGTGGAACTCACCGTCGACAACGGCCAGCACGTGTTCCTGCGTTGCTGCACCGCGTACCGGGCCCTGCTCGCGCGTCTGGGCGTCGGCGACCGCGTCCACCTGCAACGGCGACTGGACATCCCGGTGCTGCACACCGACGGCCGCCGCGGACGCCTCGCACGCACCCCCGCCGTCCCGGCGCCCCTGCACCTGTCCCGCAGCCTGGCCGGCTACCGGCTGCTCTCCGTGGCCGACCGGGTGCGGGCGGCACGGGGCGCGCTCGCGCTGCGGAGCCTCGATCCGGATGACCGGTCCCTCGACAGCCGCACGCTCGGCGCGTTCCTGGGCGAGCACGGCCAGAGCCCGGCCGTCGTCGACGCGCTGTGGGGCATCGTCGCCACCGCCACGCTGAACCTGCCGCCCGAGCAGGCCTCGCTGCAACTTGCGGCGAAGGTCTTCCGCACCGGCCTGCTCGACCACGCCGACGCCGGCGACATCGGATGGGCGGCCGCCCCACTCGGCCACCTGCACGACGCGGCGGCGCGTGCGGCACTCGCCGCCGCCGGGGTGCGGTTGCTGCTCGGCTGTGCCGCCCGGCGGATCGAGCCGGGGACGGTCACGGTGGCCGCGCGACGGGGCGCTGCCGCACCGTTCACCCTCCCGGCGCCGGAGGTCGTGCTGGCCGTCCCGCACGCGGCCGTCGACGGGTTGGCGGGGCTTGTGGTCGAACCGCTGGGCAGCAGCGCGATCGTCAACGTGCACGTCATCTACGACCGGGCGGTCACCGACCTGCCCTTCGCGGCGTCAGTCGGCGGCACCGCGCAGTGGGTCTTCGACCGGACCACCTCCTCGGGTCTCGCGGCCGCCCGGCCGGGCTGGCAGTACCTGGCCGTCACCGTCTCGGCGGCGGACGCGTTGCTGCAGGTGCCCAGTCCGCAGGTGCAGCGCGCCGTCGTGGCCGAGCTGTCCGCGCTGTTCCCCGCCGCCGACCGTGCCGAGGTCCTCGCCGCGTTCGTCACCCGCGAGCGTCACGCCACCTTCCGGCAGGCACCGGGCAGCAACACCGCGCGCCCCGGGCCGGCCACCGGCGTGCCCGGCGTGTGGCTCGCGGGAGCGTGGACCGCGACCGGATGGCCGGACACGATGGAGAGCGCCGTGCGCAGCGGCAACGCGGTCGCCGACGCGCTGCTCGCCCGAGGTGCCGATCGAATCCCCGTCCACGAAGGAGCCCCTGCATGACGACACTAGCGGTCGGCGCCGATCGTGGCCGCCCTGACCTCCGGCACGCCGGCAGGCACCCGCCTCGGGGAGGTGCTCGCCGCGGGCCCGCCGGGCACCGACGCGGACGTCGCGGTCGCGGCCGGGCTGGTGGCCGAGGCCGGCGGGCTGGCCCGCACCGCACAGGCCGCGGCGGACCACCTGGCCACGGCCCTGGCGGCCCTCGACTCGGTGCCGCTCGTGCCCGGGCCCGCCGTCGAGCTTGCCGAGATCGCCCGCTTCGTCGTCACGCGGGACCGCTGATGGCCGCCTCGTCGCACCGGAGATGCCGATGACCGCACTGCCGCGGGCCGGGTCCTCGCTGGCCGAGCGCACCGATGCGGCGCTCGAGCAGGCCAGCGCGTTCCTCACCGCCCGCCAGCACCGCGACGGCTGGTGGAAGGGAGAGTTGCGCACCAACGTCACGATGGATGCCGAGGACCTGCTGATGCGCCAGTTCCTCGGCATCCTGCTCGAGGAGGACCTGGCGCAGACGGCCCGCTGGATCCGATCCGAGCAGCGCGCGGACGGCACCTGGGCGACCTTCCCCGGCGGGCCGGGTGACCTGTCGACCACGGTCGAGGCGTACGCCGCGCTGCGCCTGGCGGGGGACCTGCCGGACGCCCCGCACATGGCCGCTGCCGCGGCCTTCGTCCGCGAGCAGGGCGGCATCGCCGCCTGCCGCGTCTTCACCCGGATCTGGTTGGCGCTGTTCGGGGAGTGGCCCTGGGACCAGTTGCCCGCGATGCCGCCGGAACTGGTGCTGCTGCCGCGCTGGGTGCCGCTCAACGTCTACGACTGGGCCTGCTGGGCCCGCCAGACGGTGGTGCCGATCACGGTCGTCGCGACGCTGCGCCCGGTCCGCAGGCTGCCGTTCGCGCTGCCCGAACTGCACGTGGGGCCCCGCCGCTCGCGCCGGGGCGCCGGGCCGGCCGGGCGGCTGTTCGGCCTGCTGGACTTCGCGCTGTCCTGGTACGGCGCGCTGCCGGTGCAACCGGGCCGGGAACTCGCGATGCGGCGCGCGGCCGAGTGGATCCTGGCCCGGCAGGAGGCCGACGGTGGCTGGGGCGGCATCCAGCCGCCGTGGGTGTACTCCATCCTCGCCCTGCACCTGCTCGGCTACCCGCTCTCGCATCCCGCCCTCGTCGCGGCCGTCGCCGGCCTGGAGGGGTTCCTCGTCCGCGAGCAGACGCCGGACGGGCCGGTGCGCCGCCTCGAGGCGTGCCAGTCGCCGGTGTGGGACACCTGTCTGGCCGTCACCGTGCTGCTGGACGCCGGGGTCGATCCCCACGACGAGGCGATCGCGCGCGCCACCGACTGGCTGGTCGGCGAGGAGATCGGCGTGCGCGGGGACTGGGCCGTGCGCCGCCCCCGGCTCGCCCCGGGCGGCTGGGCGTTCGAGTTCGCCAACGACGGCTACCCCGACGTCGACGACACCGCGGAGGTCGTGCTCGCGCTGGACCGGGTGCCCGACCGGCCGGGGCTGCCCGGCGCGATCGAGCGGGGGGTGCGGTGGACGGTCGGCATGCAGTCGCGCGACGGCGGCTGGGGCGCGTTCGACGCGGACAACACCCGCCGCCTGGTCGAGCAGTTGCCGTTCTGCGACTTCGGGGCCGTGATCGACCCGCCGTCGGCGGACGTCACCGCGCACGTGGTCGAGATGCTGGCCGCCCGCGGGCTCGCCGCGGGTGATCCGTGCCGGCGCGGAGTGCGGTGGCTGCTCGACGCGCAGGAGCCGGACGGCTCGTGGTTCGGTCGCTGGGGCGCCAACCACGTCTACGGGACGGGCGCCGTCGTCCCCGCGCTCGTCGCGGCCGGGCTGTCGGCCGCGTCGCCGCCGGTGACCCGGGCCCTGGGCTGGCTGGTCGCGCACCAGAATCCGGACGGCGGCTGGGGCGAGGACATGCGTTCGTACCGGGACCCGGCCTGGCGCGGGCGCGGCGCGTCCACCCCGTCCCAGACCGCCTGGGCGCTGCTCGCCCTGCTCGCCGCCGACGGCGACGCCCAGGCGGTGGAGCGCGGGGTCGGCTGGCTGCTGGACACCCAGCGCGAGGACGGCGGGTGGGACGAGCCGTTCCACACCGGGACGGGCTTCCCCGGGGACTTCTTCATCACCTACGAGATGTACCGGGACGTGTTTCCGCTCAGCGCGCTGGGTAGGTTCCGGCGTGCGCTTGGATGACGCGAGCGTCCTGATCACCGGTGCCAGCGGCGGCATCGGGCGCGAGGTCGCGATCCGGTGCGCGGCCCGTGGTGCGCTGCTGGTGCTGCAGGGCCGCGACGAGCGGGTGCTCGCCGACCTGGCCGATGCGGTGCGGGGCCGGTACCTGCGCTGCGACCTCACCACTGCCGAGGGCATCGCGGCCGCGGCGGCGGCCGCCCGCGGGGTCGACGTCGTCGTGCACGCGGCCGGGGTCGGGTGGTGGGGCAGGACGGTCGAGATGGCCCCGGCGGACGTCGAGGCGCTGGTGGCGCTGGACCTGATCGCCCCGATCCGCCTGACCCAGCTGCTGCTGCCCGCGATGATCGAGCGCGGCCGCGGCCACATCCATTTCGTCTGCTCGATCGCGGGCCTCACCGGGGTGGCCGGCGAGGCGGTCTACTCCGCGGCCAAGGCCGGCCTGTCCGGCTTCGCCGACGCGCTGCGGCTGGAGCTGGCCGGCACCGGGGTGGCGGTCTCGACGATCAGCCCGGGGGCCGTGGCGACCGGGTTCCGCGTCCCGGGATACGTGCGTCGCCTCCCGCGGCCGGTCCGTCCGGACCGGGTGGCCGCGGCCGTCGTCGCCGCCGTCGAGGGTGACCGGCCGCGCACGATCTTGCCGCGATGGCTGGCCGTGGCGGCCGTCGTGCGTGCCGCCGCGCCGCGCGCGTACAACCGGCTGGCGCGCCGTTACGCCTGATCCGGCCCCGGTCAGCGCAGGAACTCGGCGAGCGAACGCTGCCTGACGCGGGCGCGCGCCCCGAGTTCGGTCAGCAACGCCCGCAGCGCCGCGCGGTGCTCGGTGAGCAGCAGCGGCCACGGCGGCGGGGCGGCATCGGCGAGTTCGGACAGCGACGCGTCGGGGGACAGGCCCAGGTGCGCGACGAGCGCTTCGACCTCGGCCGCCCGCAACACCTCGACGGTGTGCAGATCCGTGACGGCGGCCTGCAGCTGCGTCGGGGCGTGGGGCGGCCGGCGGCCCCGGCCCGGCCGCCGCACCGGGTCCTGTTCGACCAGTTCCTGCCGGAGCCGTTCGAGGATGGCGCGCTCGCCCCACAGGATGTCCGCCAGTTCGGGGAACGGGTCGGCCGGCCCGGTACCGGACCCTGCCGGCATGGCGGAGAAGGGCACGCCGTTCCTTCGGCTCGGGAAGCGCGAAGCTGAGAACTGACGGCAACTCGGCCGCTACGAGGTCCGATTCGTCCGTCTCTGCCCCGAAATTTCGGCACGCCCGGGACTTGCATTGCGGCCCGCCGAGGTGCACTCTTTACTTCACGCCGATCTAACATGGGAGATCGCGGACGGCGAGGTCCTGCGGGGGACCGGTTCGGGCATACCGCCCGACCCCCTCGACAGGAGGCACCAGGATGACCGCAGCTGTGCTCGCGGAACGCGACGCCGAGCGCGAGTACCGACGCCAGGACCGACCCGCCATCGGCGACGATCCCGCCCCGCGGGACGGCCGGCCGGCAGCCGATGTCGACGACCTGGTGCGCACCCACCTGCCGCTGGTCGGCCACCTCGTGCGCGAGCTGCTGGGTCGCCTGCCGGCACACGTCCACCGCGACGACCTGATCTCGGCGGGCATGTTCGCCCTGGCAACCAGCGCCCAGGCCTACGACGCCTCCCGCGGCGTGCCGTTCGCCCGCTTCGCGGCCATCCGGATCCGCGGCGCACTCACCGACGAGTTGCGCTCCATGGACTGGGCCAGCCGGGCGGTGCGCGGCCGGGCGCGCGAGGTCGAGGCCGCCCGCGACGAGCTCGCCGCCCACCTCGGACGCATGCCCCGGCGCGAGGAGATCGCCTCGAGCATGAAGGTCGACGTCGCACAACTTGACGCGGTCGACGCCGACGTGCACCGGGCCTCGCTGATGTCGTTGCAGGGGCTGACCGACGACTGCGGCGGCGATCTGTTCGCCGACGGCAACGCCGGCCCGGAGGCGCTGCTGCTCCAGCGCGAGCAGCTCGGGCTGCTGCGCGACGCGGTCGCCGAGCTGCCCGAACGGCTGCGGCTCGTGGTGGACCAGTACTTCTTCTGCCAGCGCAAGATGGCCGACATCGCCCGCGAGCTGGGGGTCACCGAGTCCCGGGTCTCCCAGCTGCGCTCGGAGGCGCTGGCCATGTTGCGCGCGGGGCTGCGCGCCCAGGACTGCGCCGCCCCCGACCCGATCGCCACGGGGCGGCGCCGGGGCGCCGCCCTGGCCACGTACGCCCAGGCGATCGCCGCCCGGTCCACCTTCGCCGAGCGGCTCGCCGCGACGACGGTGCTGGGCGAGGTACGCCCGCGGGTGGTCGCAGTCGGCTGACGCGGCGCGCCCGGCCAACCTGAGCGCGCGGCGGCAGGCAGCGGGCAGCCGCGACGCAGGTCCGTAAAGTGCTGGCCATGCACCTGCTCGCGAGCCCGATCAGCCCCGACACGCTGCTCGGCGGCGGAACCGCGCTGCTGGTGCTGTGCGTGATCCTGTTCGCCGAGTGCGGCCTGCTGGTGGGATTCTTCCTGCCCGGCGACACCCTGCTGTTCGCGGCGGGCATCTCGATCTCGGTGGGGACGATCAGGACGCCGCTGGCGGCCTTCCTCGTCGCCGCGCCGCTGGCCGCCGTCGCCGGGAACCTGGTCGGCTACTGGATCGGCTACACCGCGGGCCCGAGGGTGTTCCAGCGCCCCGACTCGCGCATGTTCCGGCCCGAGTACGTGACCCGGTCGGCCCGCTTCTTCGAGCGGTTCGGCTCCTGGACGATCATCATCGGCCGGTTCGTGCCGATCGTGCGCACCGTGGCCACCGTGATGGCCGGCGTGGGGCGGATGCGCTTCGTCCTCTACACCGTCTACTCGGTCATCGGCGGCGTCCTGTGGGCCGACGGCGTGCTGCTGCTCGGGCACGGGTTGGGCAAGGTCGCGTGGGTGCGCGCACACAAGGGCTGGGTGGACGCGGCCGTCGTCGTGGTGGTCGTCGTGGGGCTGATCCCGGCCGCCGTGCACTACCTGCAGTCGCGGCGCCGGGGCGCCCGCAACAGCACCCCTACTTCGGTGCGTGTGCCTGACACGCGTCCTTGACCGACTGCGGCGCGTCGATGTGGTACCCGAAGAAGCTCATGTCGAGCTGACAGTTCTTGACGTGGTTCTCGATGGACGCGCGCTGCTGCCAGATGAACACGCCCAGCACGACGACGACCACGACGAGGATCAGGCGGGCGACGAGCCGGGTGAACACCATGAACAGGATCAGGCCGATGATCACGATTCCGGCCGTCGAGCCGATGCCGATCTTGGTGATGTCGCCCGAGTCGATGGCCAGCGCATTCATTGGTAGTCGGGGGCGCGGTGCCGCTTGGGCCCGTTTCCCCTTCCCCCTTTCAATCCGTGCGTGCGGTTTTCCCGCACACGGCTTACCGATGATCTTCTGGACATGGTTACGCAGCGATCGGATAGCGGACGGTACCGCGCAGGCGATGAAGGCCGTGGTCGTTGAACCACTGTTCGGTCCACTGGTTGGCTTGCCCGGCACGCAAGTTGCGGCCCCGCTTCTTGATGAGCAAGCGTTTGAGCCGCCACACGACGTAGCGGTCGACCTCGTGGAACTTGCTGTCGGCGTTGCCGGTCCGGAAGTAGTTGCCCCAGCCACGCAGGACCGGATTGAGCGCCTGGATGACGACGCTGATGTCCGTTCCGGCGTAGCGGCGGTCGGTGCGGTCATGGACTTTCTCCCGGAGCCCCTTCATCGCCTTCTGGCTGGGCCAACGGTGCAGGTAGTAGCGCACGATCCGCTTCTGTTCCCACAACCGCCCAGACATGCGGGCTCTGAAGTGGCAGCCGAGGAAGTCGAACCCCTCCCGACCCTGCCGCAGGTCAACGATCTTCGTCTTGTCCGGATGCAGTTGCAGCCCCAACCTGGCCAGGAGGTCCCCGGCCAGGACGAGCGCGGCCTCGGCCTGCTCACGCGAACGGCAGATGATCACGAAGTCGTCCGCGTAACGGACGAGTTCCCCGACCCCCGCCGACCGGATCTGCTCATCGAAACCGTGCAGGTAAATGTTGGCCAGCAGCGGGGAGATCACCCCACCCTGCGGAGTCCCCGCCAACGTGCGCTGGAACTCCCCATCGGCCAGCACCCCCGCTTGCAACCACAGGCGAACCAGTTTGAGCACCCGCCGGTCCGACACCCGCTGCGCCACCATCGCGAGCAACCGCTCGTGGTCGATGCCACCGAAGAAGTCCCGGATGTCGGCCTCCACGACCCAATGCCCCCCTGCGATGAACCCGGTACGGAGCCGTTCCATCGCTTGGGTCGCCGACCGCTTGGGCCGGAACCCGTAGGAGCACTCGCAGAAGTCAGCCTCGAAGACCGGTTCGAGCACGATCTTCACCGCCTGCTGCACAACCCGGTCACGGACCGTCGGAATGCCCAGCGGCCGCTTGCCGCCATCAGCTTTCGGTATCTCCACACGCCTGGCCGGCGCAGGGCGATACCCGCCTTCACGCAGGTCACGGGCGATCTCGCCGAGCAACCGCTCGACCCCGTACTCCTGCACCTGCTCCAGACTCTGCCGATCCACCCCGGCAGCGCCCTTGTTGGCCCGGACTCGCCGCCACGCCTCCACCAGGACGTCACCCCGGTAGACCCGATCGAACAGGGCGTGGAAACGCCGCTCCCGAGACTGCTTGGCCGCAGCCCATAGCTTGCGTTGCAGTCGTCGCACGTTGTCAATCCGAGCAATCGGATCGGGGTAGTTGGACCGGGCGGCCCCGGCCATGCCCTTGCGCTTACCCGCTTCGCCAGCCTGATCAAAGTCAGGGCCCTTCCCCGCCCGCGGCTGGCTACCACGACCCGGTACTACGACCCCGTCGGACTCCCGCTGCTCTCCCTCGGACTTCACCATCGGCTTATACCTCGGGTCTTCGCCAGACGACGGCCGAGCAGACGGGCCTCTCCTGTTCCGCGCCGAACTGTGATCACGTGCCGCTCCCCATACCCCGGAGGAACCCGCACGACGAACCCCGGACCAGGGCCGCGCGGACATGGCCTTCACCGTGACATGAGCGGCTCGGCTTCCCCATTGTGAATCTGACGAAGCTGCAGGACTCCCGCCTTTCAGCAGTACGGCCCGCGATCTTGCCCCCTCCAAAGAGGCTTTCGACACCCCGCTCAACCCGCCAGATCTCTCCAACGAGCCGGGGCCTGCTACCGGGCGCTCCGGTGCCTACCCGGACAGGACTCACACCTGCAAGCTCGACGCAGCTTCCAGGACGCACCATGGGGCGCAACGCTAGCGCACCGCGCGGGCGATAATCTGGCACTCACCATGGCAGATTCCGCGGCGCAACCCCCGGCACCTCCCGCGCCCCCGGCCGGCGGCCTGCGCGTCGTCGCACTGGGTGGCATCAAGGAGATCGGTCGCAACATGACCGTCTTCGAGCACTCCCGCGACGGCCGCCCCGGGCGGTTGCTGGTGGTCGACTGCGGGATGCTGCTCGGCAAGACCAACTCCCCCGGCGTCGACCTCACGCTGCCGGACTGGTCGCACTTCGCCGAGCGCCTCGACGACATCGACGCCGTGGTGCTGACCCACGGGCACGAGGACCACATCGGCGCGCTGCCCTACCTGCTCCGGGAGCGGCGCGACATCCCCGTCTACGGCTCGCGGCTGACCCTCGCGCTGGTCGAGTCCAAACTGCCGCAGCACCAGATCCGCAAGGCCGACCTGCGGCGTGTGCGCGAGGGGGAGGCGGTCGACCTCGAGCCGTGGCGGTTGCGGTTCTACGCCGTCAACCACTCGATCCCGGACGCGCTGGCGGTCGCGATCACCGTGGGGGGCCAGACCGCCCTGCACACCGGTGACTTCAAGATGGACCAGACACCGCTGGACGGGCGCCTCACCGATCTGCCCGGGTTCGCGCGCCTCGGCGACGAGGGCGTCGACCTGCTGCTCGCCGACTCGACCAACGCCGAGGTGCCCGGCTTCATGCCCTCCGAGCGCGATGTCGGCGTGGTGGTGCGCGACGTCATCGCCAAGGCGACCGGGCGCATCATCGTCGCCTGCTTCGCCTCCCACGTGCACCGGGTGCAGCAGGTGCTCGACGCCGCGGTCGCGTCGCAGCGGCAGGTCGCGCTGGTCGGGCGCTCGATGGTGCGCAACATGCAGATCGCCCGTGACCTCGGGCTGCTGCGCGTCCCCGACGACGTCATGATCGACCTCAAACTCGCCGAGGACCTGCCGTCGCGCCGGGTGCTGCTGATCTCCACCGGATCGCAGGGCGAGCCGCTGTCCGCGCTGTCCCGGATGGCGAACCGCGAACACCAGACGGTGCGGATCTCCCCGGACGACACCATCGTGCTGGCCTCCTCGCTGATCCCGGGCAACGAGACGTCCGTCGGACAGGTGATCAACGGCCTGTCCCGGCTCGGCGCGACCGTCGTGCACAAGTCGACGGCGCTGGTGCACGTGTCCGGCCATGCACCTGCCGGTGAGTTGCGGTACCTGATCAACGTGGTGCGGCCGCGCAACTACCTGCCGGTGCACGGCGAGTGGCGTCACCTACGGGCGAACGCGGCCATCGCGGCCTCCACCGGGCTGGCGCCGGAACGGATCATGCTCGCCGAGGACGGCACCGTCGTCGATCTGGTCGAGGGCCGCGCGTCGGTGACGGGGCGGATCCCGGTGGGGTACGTCTACGTCGACGGCCTGGAGGTCGGCGACATCGGCGACGCGACCCTCAAGGACCGCCGCATCCTCGGCGCGGACGGGTTCTTGTCGATCCTGGTCGCGGTCGACCTCGAGGCCGGCAAGGTCGTGTACGGCCCCGAGCTCACCGCCCGCGGCTTCAGCGACGATCCGACGGCGCTCGAGCCGATCGAGGCCGAGCTGATCGCGGTGGTGGAGCAGGCGCTGGCCGACGGCGCCCGCGACGCGGACGCGATCTCGCACCTGATCCGGCGCACCGTCGGGCGGTGGGTGGACCAGACCTACCGGCGCCGCCCCATGCTCATGCCGATGGTCGTCGAACTCTGACGGAGGATGAACCCGTGAGCGCCCCGCGACTGCACGCGCGCCCGGTGGAACGCGGCACCGTGTCCGCCCGCCGCCCGGTACCCGCGCACATCGCCCGTCCTCACTATGTCGACGCCCGCCGCGGCACCCCGGCCGACCACGACGACCCGATGATCAAGGACCCGGACACGATCGCGCGGATGCGGGTCGCCGGACGCATCGCCGCCGACGCCGTCGCCGAGGTCGGCCGCCACGTCGCCCCGGGCGTGACGACCGACGACCTCGACGCGGTCGGCCACGAGTTCCTGATCGCGCACGGTGCCTACCCCTCCACCCTGGGCTACAAGGGGTACCCGAAATCGCTGTGCTCGAGTGTCAACGAGGTCATCTGCCACGGCATCCCGGACTCGCGCCCGCTGGCCGACGGCGACATCGTGAAGATCGACATCACCGCGTTCGTCGGCGGCGTCCACGGCGACACCTGCGCCACCTACTACGCCGGCACCCCGGACGAGGCCGTGAAGAACCTGGGAGACCGCACCCGCACGGCGATGATGCGCGGCATCGCCGCGGTCAAGCCGGGCCGGCCGATCAGCGTCATCGGGCGGGTGATCGAGAGCTACGCCAAGCGCTTCGGCTACGGCGTCGTGCGCGACTACACCGGCCACGGCGTCGGCCCGAGCTTTCACACCCGGCCGACCGTCCTGCACTACGACGATCCGCGCGCCACCACCGTCCTCGAGCCCGGGATGACCTTCACCGTCGAGCCGATGATCACGCTCGGCGGCATCGACTGGTACAGCTGGGACGACGACTGGACGATCCTGACCCGCGACGGCTCATGGGTCGCGCAGTGGGAGCACACCATCGCCGTCACCGAGGACGGCGCGCAGATCCTCACGCTGCCGAGCGAGCCGGCGCCGGGCGGCGACGACACCGGTCGGCCGGGCGCGCCGG
>SCQZ01000034.1 GCA_004299665.1 Jatrophihabitans sp. | reverse complement strand
GTGGTGGCGAACATCGGCGGGTCGTCGGAGTTGATCGTGACCGTCACCCCCGCGGCGACGAGGGCCGCGAGCGGGTGCGCGGCGAGCGAGGGCACGGAACGGGTCCGGACGTTGGAGGTGGGGCACACCTCCAGCGCGATGCCGCGGTCGCGCAGGACGCCGAGCAGGCGCGGGTCGCGGGCGGCGGCGATGCCGTGCCCGATACGCTCGGCGCCGAGGTGCTCGATCGCGTCCCACACCGACTCGGGGCCGGTCGACTCGCCGGCGTGCGGCACGCTGTGCAGCCCGGCGGCGCGGGCCCGCGCGAAGTGCGGCGCGAACTGGGCGCGCGGCACGCCGACCTCCGGCCCACCCAGGCCGAAGCTGACCAGGCCGTCCGGCCGGTGTCTCAGGGCTACCTCGACGGTGAGGTCCGCGGACGGCACGCCGGCCTCGCCGGGGATGTCGAAGCACCACGCCAGTTGCAGGCCGAACTCGGCGGCGGCGCGGCGCCGGGCGTCCTCGACCGCCTCGCAGTAGGCCTCGGCGGGGATGCCGCGCGTGATCGACGAGTACGGGGTGAGGGTGAGTTCGGCGTAGCGCACCCGCTGCGCCGCCAGGTCCCGGCCGATCTCGTACGTGAGCGTCCAGATGTCCTCCGGGGTGCGGATCAGGTCGACGACCGACAGGTAAACCTCGATGAAGTGGGCGAAGTCGGTGAAGCTGAAGTAGCCCGCCAGCAGCTCCGGGTCGGCCGGGACCGGCGTCGTGCCCTCGTGCCGGGCGGCCAGTTCGGCGACGATCCGCGGCGAGGCCGAACCGACGTGGTGCACGTGCAGTTCGGCCTTGGGAAGTCCGGCGATGAAGGCGGTGAGGTCGTTCATCGCCCCGTCCCGGCGACGGGGCGCACCGGCGTCGCGGGGCGGGTCACACCATCGCCTCGAGGAACTGCCCGGTGTAGGAGGACCGCACCCGCACCAGCTCCTCCGGTGTGCCGGTGGCGACGACCGTGCCGCCGCCGGAGCCGCCCTCCGGCCCCATGTCCACGATCCAGTCCGCCGTCTTGATCACGTCCAGGTTGTGCTCGATGACGATCACCGTGTTGCCCTTGTCGACGAGCGAGTGCAGCACGCCGAGCAGCTTCGCGACGTCCTCGAAGTGCAACCCGGTGGTCGGCTCGTCCAGCACGTACACGGTCTTGCCGGTCGCGCGCTTCTGCAGTTCGCTGGCCAGCTTGACGCGCTGTGCCTCCCCGCCGGAGAGCGTGGGCGCGGGCTGCCCCATCCGCACGTAGCCCAGGCCGACGTCCACCAGGGTGTCCAGGTGGCGGGCGATGCGGCTGATCGGCGCGAAGAACTCGGCCGCCTCCTCGATCGGCATCTCGAGGACGTCGCTGATCGTCTTGCCCTTGTAGTGCACCTCGAGGGTCTCGCGGTTGTAGCGCGCGCCCTTGCAGACCTCGCACGGCACGTACACGTCCGGCAGGAAGTTCATCTCGATCTTGATCGTGCCGTCGCCGAGGCAGTTCTCGCAGCGGCCGCCCTTGACGTTGAAGGAGAACCGGCCCTGCTGGTAGCCGCGGATCTTCGCCTCGGTGGTCTCGCTGAACAGCTTGCGGATGTGGTCGAACACGCCCGTGTAGGTGGCCGGGTTGGAGCGGGGCGTGCGCCCGATCGGCGACTGGTCGACGTGGACGACCTTGTCCACGAACTCGACGCCCCTGATCCGCTTGTGACGTGCGGGCGGCAGCTTCGCGCCGTTGACCCGGTTCGCCAGCGACGTGTACAGGATGTCGTTGACGAGCGTCGACTTGCCCGATCCGCTCACACCGGTGACGGCGACGAAGCACCCGAGCGGGAAGGCGACGTCGATGTTGCGCAGGTTGTGCTCGCGGGCGCCCTCGACGACCAGTTCCCTGCCCTTCTGGCGCGGTCGCCGGATCGCGGGGACCTCGATCGCGCGCCGCCCGGACAGGTACGCCCCCGTGATCGAGTCCGGGTTCGCGAGCAGGTCGGACACCGTGCCGCTGACCACGACCGTGCCGCCGTGCTCACCGGCACGCGGGCCGATGTCCACCACCCAGTCGGCGGTGCGGATCGTGTCCTCGTCGTGCTCGACCACGATCAGCGTGTTGCCCAGGTCCCTGAGGCGCACCAGGGTGTCGATGAGACGGTGGTTGTCACGCTGGTGCAGCCCGATCGACGGCTCGTCGAGCACGTACAGCACGCCCACCAGCCCCGAGCCGATCTGGGTGGCGAGCCGGATCCGCTGGGCCTCGCCGCCGGCGAGGGTGGCGGCGGCCCGGTCGAGCGACAGGTAGTGCAGCCCGACGTCCACGAGGAAGCCGAGCCGCGCGTGGACCTCCTTGAGCACGCGCTCGGCGATGAGGCGGTCGCGGTCGTCCAGTTCCAGGTCGTGCAGCCAGGCGGCGGCCTCGCCGATCGACCGCGCCGCGAGCTCGGCGATGGAGCGCCCGCCGATGGTGACCGCGAGGATCTCCGGCTTGAGCCGGGTGCCCCGGCAGGCGGGGCAGGGCACCTCCCGCATGTAGCCCTCGTACTTCTCGCGGGCGTAGTCGCTGTCGGTCTCGGCGTAGCGCCGTTCGATCCAGGGCACGACGCCCTCGTAGTTCGCGTAGTACGAGCGGGTGCGGCCGTAGCGGTTCGTGTAGCTGACGTGCACCTGGTCGGCCGATCCGTGCAGCACGGCCTTCTGCGCCTTGGCCGGCAGCCGCTCCCACGGGGTCGACATCCGGAACCCGACGGCACGGGCCAGCCCCTCGAGCAGCCGCCCGAAGTACTCCCCCGTCGTCGGCGTGTTCCACGGGGCGATCGCGCCGTCGGCGAGGCTGAGGTCAGGGTCCGGGACGAGCAGTTCCGGGTCCACCTCCTTGCGGGTGCCCAGGCCGGTGCACTCCGGGCAGGCCCCGAACGGCGAGTTGAACGAGAACGACCGCGGCTCGAGGTCGTCCACGGCGAGCGGGTGGTCGTTGGGGCAGGCCAGCCGCTCGGAGTACCGGCGCTCGCGGTGCGGGTCGTCCTCGGGCAGGTCGACGAAGTCCAGGATCACCAGGCCGCCCGCCAGCGCGAGCGCCGTCTCGATCGAGTCGGTGATCCGCTGCTTGCCGGACGGCTTGGCCGCGAGCCGGTCGACGACCGCCTCGATCGTGTGCTTCTCCTGCTTCTTGAGCCTCGGGGGGTCGGTGAGCGGGTGCACCACGCCGTCGACGCGCACCCGCGCGAAACCCTTGGTCTGCAGGTCGGCGAACAGGTCGACGTACTCGCCCTTGCGTTCGCGGATCACCGGGGCGAGCACCTGGAACCGCGTACCCGGCTCCATCTCCAGGACCCGGTCGACGATCTGCTGCGGCGTCTGCCGGGTGATCGGCTCACCGCAGACCGGGCAGTGCGGCCGGCCGATGCGCGCGAACAGCAACCGCAGGTAGTCGTAGACCTCGGTGATGGTGCCCACCGTGGAGCGCGGGTTCTTGCTGGTCGACTTCTGGTCGATGGAGACGGCCGGCGAGAGCCCTTCGATGAAGTCGACGTCCGGCTTGTCCATCTGCCCCAGGAACTGGCGGGCGTACGCGGACAGCGACTCGACGTAGCGGCGCTGCCCCTCGGCGAAGATCGTGTCGAAGGCCAGGCTGGACTTGCCGCTGCCGGACAGGCCGGTGAAGACGATCAGTGCATCGCGGGGCAGGTCGAGGTTGACGTCCTTGAGGTTGTGCTCGCGGGCGCCCCGGACTATCAGTCGATCGGACAACTCTGGGCTCTCTCGGTGTCGCTGCCGGGCGGGATGCCGCCCGCTACGAGGGTACGGACCGCCGCCGACAACGGCTCGGTCCGGCAACCCGGCGCCGCCGTTGCCCGGTCATCCGGGCCGGGCGCCCGTTCCCCTCGACCGCCGTGATGCCGCTCAGCTCCCGAAGACGCGGCGGGTGAAGTCGTTGCCGAAGACCCGGTCCGGGTCGAGTTCGTCGCGCAGCGCCCGGAACCGCCCGGCCTGCGGGTAGCCGGCGTCCAGGTCGACCTCGTCGAACCACTTGCCCCAGTGCGGCCGGGCGTCCAGGCCCCGCATCGCCTCCCAGAACGCGCGGAAGTAGCGGTCCCGGTGCGCCCGCAGCGCCGTGTACGCGCCCAGTTGCACCGTGTCGCGGCCCGACGCCGGGCTCAGCCAGCCCGTGTCCCCGCGGACGAACCGCAGCTCGGCGATGAAGTTGACCCGGACGTCGGTGCCGTCCAGGCAGCGCACCAGCCGGTCGAAGGCCTCTCCGCCTGCGGCCAGCGGTACCGCCGCCTCGGTCTCGTCGTGTCGCGCCGGGTCCGGCGTGGCGAACATCAGCGTGCTCGGTCCCGTGCGCGGTCCCTTGACCAAGGTGCGGGCGGCCAGCCGGTTCCACCGCGGCACGCCCTCCGGGTGGCGCTCGTTGCGCCTGAACATCCGGGGCAGGATCAGCCGGTGGACCAGGTTCGTGTCCACCCAGCGCTCGGCCCGCGCCACGGACACCCTGCGCAGGTCCGGTGCGCAGCGTCGGTACCGGAACACCAGCGCGTCCCCGGTGTGCGGCACCCACCAGATCTTGACGTACTCGGCACTCGACCCGATCGCCTCGACCTGCCGCGCCACGGCGGCCACCGGCACCTTCTCGATCGTCTGCACCAGCCCGAACGCCGGTTCCACCTCGAGGCTCACCTCGGTCAGGATCCCGAGCGCGCCGAGGTGCACCCGGACACCGTCCAGCCGCGGGTCGCCCGGGCCCACCCCCACGACATCCCCGCGGCCGTCGACCAGCGTGACGGCCCGCACCAGCGTGCCGAGGTTGCCGTGCAGCAGGCTGGAACCGTGGGTGCCGGTCGCGACGACGCCGGCCACGGACTGCTGGGCGATCGATCCGAGGATCGGCAGCGCGAGTCCGCGCTCGGCCAGCAGCGCATTGAGCTGCCACAGCCGCGTCCCCGCCCGGACCGTCACCTCGCCGTCGCCCACACGAACGAGGCCGCTGCAGCCGTCGAGGTCCACGCGGACGCCGTCCGTGGCGGCTGCGTCGC